>NZ_JBHJTL010000011.1:0-127458 GCF_042264065.1 Streptomyces sp. NPDC056222
GGGGTTGCGCGTTGGGAAATCTTGAGAGAACGCCGACCCCGGGGGGCCACGTGGCCGGAGATCCCGTCGCCCAACCCGGTGGGGTGCCCCGAACCCCCCCCGACCCCGGCCTCCGCGGGGCGGGCCCCCCCCGCCCCCGCGTCGTGAGGGGCACCGCTCGGTGGATTCCTGTCAGAGGCCGTAACCCATGCGCCGGGACAGCTCGTCGGCCGCGACGACGGTCCGTGCGGCGAGCTCGGTGAGACGCTCGCGCTCCAGCCGGTAGGCCGGACCGGAGACGCTGATCGCGCCGATCACCCGGCCGTCGTGCGCCCGCACCGGCGCGGCGACCGCGTGGAGTCCCAGCTCCAGCTCCTCGGCGGCGATGGCGAAGCCCTGTGCGTACGCCGAGTCCAATTCGGCGCGCAGCATCCCCGCGCTCGTCACCGTGTGCTCCGTGAACCGCGGCAGCGCACGGGCGAGCAGACCCTCGCGCAGGGTCACCGGCAGATGGGCCAGGAGCACCTTGCCGCTGGACGTGGCGTGCAGGGGAGTGCGCCGGCCCAGCCAGTTCTGCGCGGTGACGGAGGCGGGTCCGCGGGCCTGCATGATGTTGACGGCCGCGTCGTCGTCGAGAACCGCGATGTTGACCGTCTCGCCCAGTTCGTCGGCGAGTTCACGGCAGACCGGCGCCGCCTCCTGGGAGATGTCCAGCCGTACGGCGGCGGCTCCGGCCAGGCGAAGGATGCCGGCGCCGAGGAAGTACTTGCCCCGGTCCTGCGCCTGGGAGACCAGGCCCCGGTTCTCCAGCACCCCGAGGAGCCGGAACGCGGTGGACTTGTGCACGTCCAGCTCGTCGGCGATCTCGGTGACCCCGACCTCGCCGTGCCGGGCCAGGATCTCGAGAACGCTCACGGCGCGGTCCACCGACTGGATCGCCCCCGCCCCGCCTCTGGGTGTCCGCTCCGGGGTCGTCCCGGTCGGTCCGTCTGTCTCCTCGGCCGGTTCGGCTGCTGTGCGGTCGCGGGTCATAGCTCAACTCTCGCCATCTTGCGGCCCCTTGGGCACGCATCTTCGGGAAGCCCTTGACGCGGCGGGCACCCCGACCGGATTCTGTTGCGCATAGCGCTCCCTCATGCGCCATACGCAACCTGATGTTACCGAAGCGTCCTTCAGATCACTCCTGGACCGAGGGGGGCCCGTGATTCCCGTCTGCCGCCTTGAAGACCTCCCCGTGGGCGAATCCGTCCGGATCGACACCACTCCGCCGATCGCGGTGTTCAACGCCGACGGCATGCTGTACGCCATCGACGACACATGCAGCCATCAGGACGCCTCTCTCTCCGAGGGATGGCTCGAGGGCTGTCTGGTCGAATGCCCGCTCCACGCCGCCTCATTCGACCTTCGTACCGGCCGGCCGACCTGTCTGCCCGCGCGGCGGCCCGTCCGCACGCACGAGGTCGTCGTCGAGGACGGCGTCATCCATGTCCGGCCTGCTGTGAAGGAGGGCACCGCGGCATGAGAACCGTCACCGTCGTCGGCGCCTCGCTCGCCGGCCTGTACGCCGCCCGCGAGCTGCGCGCCCAGGGATTCGACGGGCGGCTCGTGATCGTGGGTGAGGAACCCCACCCGCCCTACGACCGGCCGCCGCTCTCCAAGGACTTCCTCACCGGGCGGATCGACGAGGAGCAACTGGCCCTCTCCGACCCGGAGGAGAAGGCCGAACTCGACGCGGAGTGGCTGCTCGGCACCCGCGCCCGGGGCCTCGACGCCCGCGGCCGCACTCTCCTTCTGGAGAACGGCCGCACCCACGTCACCGACGGGCTCGTGATCGCCACTGGCGCCTCCGCCCGCCGGCTGCCCGGAACCGACGGACTCGCCGGTGTCCACACCCTGCGCACACTCGACGACGCGCGCGCCCTGCGGGCCGCCCTGGCCGGCGGCGGCCTGCGGGTCGTCGTGATCGGGGGCGGCTTCATCGGCGCCGAGACCGCCTCCTCCTGTGCCTCGCTCGGCCACGAGGTCACCGTGGTCGAGGCCGCCCCGCTCCCGCTGCTGCCGCAACTCGGCCCCGAGATGGCCGCGGTGTGCGCCGCGCTGCACCGGCGCGGCGGCACCGAACTGATCACCGGCACCGGCGTGGCCCGGCTGAACGGCCGGGAGTCCGTCACCGAAGTCGAGCTGGCCGACGGCCGGACGCTCCCCGCCGACCTGGTCGTCGTCGGCATCGGAGCCGTACCCAACACCGGGTGGCTCGCCGGCTCCGCCCTTCCGCTGAGCGACGGCGTCCTCTGCGACGACGGCTGCGTCACCGCCCTCCCGCAGGTCGTGGCCGTGGGTGACGTCGCCCGCGTCGGCGGGCTGCGCGCCGAGCACTGGACCAGCGCGACCGAGCAACCCGCCGTCGCCGTACGCAATCTGCTGGCCGGACGGACCGTGGACAGCGCCCGCCCGCTGCCCTACTTCTGGTCGGACCAGTACGGCGCGCGCATCCAGTTCGCGGGGCGCCACCGCGAAGGGGACGACGTACGGGTCGTCGAAGGCTCCACGGCCGAGGGCGGCTTCCTCTGCATGTACGAGCGGGAGGGCCGCACGACCGCCGTCCTGGCCGTCGACCGCCCCCGCCCCTTCATGCGGGCCCGGCGGGAGCTGAGCTCCGCTCAGTCGCCCGACCTGCCCCTGCCCTTCCGTCCCGTGCGGGCGGAGTCCTTGGCCCCGGTCCCCGAGCCGGGGTAGAGGTGATCGACCTCGGGCCTGAGGTCCAGTATGTCGAGGAACTCCGCGAGCTCGGCCGGGTCGGTCGTCCGGCTCGCGACGACCCGACGGGCGGCACGGCGGCGCTCTCCGGGATCCTGCTCCGGCGAACCGTCGTTCTCCTCTGTGAGGTCCATGACGCCGATCCGACCACACCACGGCCCGCCCCGCATCACCCGCCTCCTGTCGGCAGCCCCGTTCAGTGGATGCCGAGGAAGATGGCGCCCGGTGTGTTCAGGTCGTCGTTGTTGAGGTGGAACGCGCGCAGCGACCGGTTGATCTCCCGCTGGGAGACGTACGCGTCGCGGTCCAGGTCGAGCCGTTCGAAGACCGCCGGGCCCTCGTCGCCCGACACACCCCAGACGGCGAGATAGGCGGCGAACTCCTCCTTGCTGACCCGCTTGTCGCCCGTCGTGTCCATGATGCGGAAGATCGCCTCCGCGAGATTCTCGAGCAGCTCGGGGCGGTCGGTGTCGTAGCCCACCGCGCGGTGCGCGGCGACGAACTCCTCCTGGTTCAGCCGGTCCTGCCCGGGCACCGCCTGGGTGAGCAGCCCGAGCCACTGGGACCAGTACGCCCGGCCCAGTGCCTGGATCCGGGGATCGTCCTCCGCAAGCCCGTAGGCGTCGGCGTACGCCTCCACGATCCGCCGGTGGTCGGACCAGGTGACGAACCCGTTCCCGTCGGTGTCCAGGACCGCGAAGAGTCGCAGAAGCCTACGGGTGATCGGATCGAACGTCGCCATTCTTCCGCTTCCTTCCGGTAGTGACGTGGGTTTCGCCGTCCCAGTGTCGTCGCCCGTACGGACCGGGGCACGGCGCAACACCCGCCCGCAGGGCGCGCGAGGGCGTGGCGTGCGTCACCATCGGGTCATGGAACCCGGCCATGAGGTGGGCGACGACGTGCTCCCCGACGTGCCGGAGCTCGTCGCGGAACTGACCTCGCGGGCCGACCCGCGACGCCTGCGGCGCGATGTGGAGTTCCTCGCCGACCGCCCGCGCGGGCGGATCCACGCGCCCGAGGCCATGGTCCGGGCCGAGACCCATGTGGCGGAGGAGCTGGCCCGGGCCGGCTGGCGGACCGAACGGCAGTCCTTCGACGTCCGGTGGCGTCCCGGCTGCACCGATCGCCCCGGCAGTGCGGCGGCACCGCTCCGGTTCCGGCTGCACCGACGGCTCACCGGCGCGAACCTGCTGGCCACGCTCCCGGGGCCGACGGCGAGCGGAGACCGTCCCACCGTCCTCGTCGGAGCGCACCTCGACACCGTCGAGGGAAGCCCCGGTGCCGACGACAACGCCTCCGGAGTCGCCGCGCTCCTCGAGATCGGCCGGCTGCTCGGCGGGCTGCCACGGCCACCTGCGGTCACCCTCGCCTGCTTCGACATGGAGGAGCTGGGGTTCATCGGCTCCCGGGTCGTGGCGCGGGCACTGCGCCGCGGGCGTCGGGTGAGCGGCATGATCTGTCTGGAGTCGGTCGGCTGCTTCGCGACAGGGACGGGAACGCAGGCGCTGCCGCCGGGGTTCGGCGCGGTCTTCCCCCGCGTGGCCGCCTCCGTGCGCGCGGCCGGGCGGCGGGGCGACTTCACCCTCGTGGTCCATCGCCGTTCGTCGGACGCGGCCGCCGCCCTCTGGCGCCGGGCGGCGCGGGCCGGCGAGCCACCGCTGCCCGTCGTCACCCTGCGCGATCCGCGCCCGGACGGCCCGCTGGGAACCCTCGCGGGTCTCGTACTGCCCCCGGTGAACCACCTCGGCCGCAGCGACCACGCCGCGTTCTGGAATGCGCGGATTCCGGCCGTCATGCTCACCAACACGGCGAACTTCCGGAACCCCCGCTACCACCGGCCGACGGACACCCCCGACACCCTCGACTACGACCGCCTGACGACCGTGGCCGTCGCCACCGCCGTCACCGCCGTGTGCTGGAGCCCCTAGGGGCCAGGCCCCTCCCGGATCCCCCTCGGAGGCGGAAACGGCACCGTCGACCTACCGTGGTGAGGAGCGCGATCAAGCCGATCCCCGTTTCCGAGGAGGCTGCGATGGAGCGGCACTTTGTCTGGGTGACCACGCGCCGCATCAAGCCGGGCACCCTGGAGGAGTTCGAGCGGGCCTGGCGCCCCGGCTTCTCCCCCGACGGGCTGCGCCGAGCCCTGGCCTACTGGTCCGAGGACGGGCAGGAGATCACCGGAGTCTCCTTCTGGGACTCGCAGGAGGCCTGCGACGCCTGGCGGTCCTCCGACGCCGAGCGGGAGCGGCGCGAGGTCATGGCGCCGTACGTCGTCCAGGAGACCGAAGGCTTCTACCGGGGCGGCGAACTGACTCTGCCCGCACGCTGACGACCAACGGGTCCGTACGCCGCGACTACGGATAGGTCCGTACGTCGTCGTTGTACTCCCGGGCCCGCTCCCGCACGAGCGCGGGCAGCGTTCCCGACGCCAGGTCCGCGAGGGTCGTGCCCTCCAGGACCTGGCGCAGACTCGTGCGCACGGCCCGCCACACGTCCGGCATGGGCGCGGCGGCGCCCTGGTACTCCAGACCGGTCAGCTTCAGGTCGCGCACGCTCACGAGGGGCCCGTCCATCGCGCGGACGACATCGGCGAGGGTGATCTCCGCGGGGGGTCTCGCGAGGGTGTACCCGCCGTCCGGGCCGCGCACGCTCTGTACCAGCCGGGCCTGGCGCAACTCGCTGAGGACGACGAAGAGGAAGCGGACGGGGATGTCCTGACGGCCCGCGATGTCCTCCGCCTTCAGGGGCCGGTCGGGCGAGCAGGCCAGCTCCGCCATGGCCCGGACAGCGTAGTCCGTTCTTGCTGAGATCCTCACCGCCTCAATGTCTCACGGTTGGCGCGAATGCGATCCGGCGCGGGTCGCGAGGACGTGGCGGGCTTGTCAGTGCACATTGTTCATCGACATAGTGCACTTCACTGTGCAGCGCCCGCCTGGCTCGGAGGTTCGGTCGTGTCCGTGGTGTCCTTGAGGTCCACTCGTCCGCGTTCCACCGTGGCCGTCGTCGGCGCGGGCGCGGCCGGCGCGCTCGTCGCCGTCCAGCTGTGCGAGGCCGCGGCGCGTCGGCGCACACCCCTCGACCTGGTCCTGATCGACCCGGCGGCGGAGGCGGGCCGCGGAACGGCGTACGCCACCGAGGTCGCCGAACACCGGCTCAACGTCCCGGTCGGCGGGATGAGCTGCTACCCGGACGATCCCGGCCACTTCCTGCGCTGGCTCTGCCGCCATGGCGAATCCGCCGTCGCCGCCACCGACTTCGCGTCCCGCTACCGCTTCGGCTCGTACCTCGCCGACACCCTGGGCCGCGCCATCATCACCGCCCACGGCACGGTCTCCGTACGCCGCCTGCGGGCGAGGGCGACGCGCTGCGCCGACACCGCCGACGAGCGCCTGGAGCTCCGGCTCGCCGACGGCGGGACCGTGACCGCCGACACCGTCGTCCTGGCCACCGGGCCGGCCGCAGGCACCGCCGGCTGGGCCACGGACGAACTGCGCGGCTCCGACCGGTTCATCGCCCGCCCCTGGGCACCCGGCGCGCTCGACGAGATCGGCGCGCACGACGACGTGCTGCTGGTCGGCACCGGGCTGACCGCCGTCGACCTCGCGCTCGTCCTCGACCGGCCGGGCCGCACCGTCCACGCCCTGTCCCGCAGCGGCCTGTTGCCCCAACCCCACGCCGTCGCCCCGCTCCCGCCCGTACCGCCGCCGCCGGGACTCGCGGCCCTGCCGCTGCACCACCTGCGCACCGAACTCCGGCGCCATCTGGCCGCCTCGATGCGCGACCACGGCGACTGGCGGCCCGCCCTCGACGGGCTGCGCCCCGGCATCGTGGCGCTCTGGCAGGGCCTCACCGACGAGGAGCGGGCCGAGTTCCTCGACCGCGACGCCACCCGGTGGAACGTCCACCGGCACCGGATGGCCCCGACCACCGCCGAGAGCATCGCCCGCGCCCGCGCCGCCCGCCGCCTGCGGATCCACGCCGGCCGGATCGCCTCGGCCGCGCCCCGGGAGGACGGCCGGCTCGCCGTCGCGCTCGCCGACGGACGGGAACTGACGGTGGCCTGGGTGGTGGACTGCACCGGGCCCGGGCTCCGGATGGACGCCTCGGGCGACCCGCTGTGGGGCGGGCTGCTCGCCGACGGCCTCGCGGCGCCCGGACCGCTCGGCATCGGCGTCGCCACGGACGCCGGCCGGCTGCGCGACACCCACGGCCGCAGCGAGCGGCCCCTGTTCACCCTCGGCAGCCCGCGCCGCGGCGAGCTGTGGGAGACCACCGCCATCCCCGAGATCAGGGCCCAGGCCAAGGACATCGCCGAGGCCGTGCTCGCCCCGCTCACCCGCACCCCGCAGACCACCCGCCGCCGGCCCACCGACCAGTTCGGCCTGCCGCTGTCGACCCATGCCGCCGCCGCGGCCTCCTTCCGCAGTGGACTCGCCCGGGTCGTCACCGTGCGGGCGAAGGCGGCCGAGGCGTTCGCCCGGGCCACCGAGCTCGACCCCGGCTTCGCCCTCGGCCACGCCGCGCTCGCCCTGCTCGGCCACGAGTGCGGCGCGGACGTCGACGTGGACCGGGAACTCGCCGACGCCCAGCGCAGCGCGGCCGAACGCGGCGACGAGCGCGAACGCTCCTTCGTCGACGTCGTCACCCGCCGGGTCCGCTCCCACGACGGCGACGGTGGCGCGGACGGCGACCGGGCGCTCGTCGACCACCTCGACCGCTTCCCCGGCGACGCCTTCGCCCTCTCCACCGCCGTCCCCACCATCGCCTTCTCCGGGGTCGGCGACCTCGACGGCACGCTGGCCCAGCGGCTCGTGGAGCGCACGGCGCCCGCCTACGACGGCCACTGGTTCCACACCTCGCTCCTCGCCTTCCTCCGCCAGGAACAGGGGCGCATCGACGAGGCGGGCGCCCTCGCCCGGGTCGCCCTGGCGGCCGAGCCCGCCTCCGGGCACGCCGTGCACGCCCTCGCCCACGTCCACTACGAGTCCGGCGAGCACCGGGCCGGCCGCGACTGGCTCGACGGCTGGATCGGCGGCCAGGGCCGGGGCGCGGTGCACCGGGCCCACTTCTCCTGGCACGTGGCGCTGCACGAACTCGCCCTGGACGACGCCGAAGCCGTACGCCGCCGCTGGTTCGCCCAGCTCGCACCCCGCCAGGTGAACGGCGTCCGGGCCCTCGTCGACTCCGGCTCGCTGCTGTGGCGCGCCCGGATGTCGCGGAACTGGACGGGCCCCGTCCCCGTCGGCGGGGTACTCGACGCGGTCGCCCGCGATCTGGTCGAACGGCCCGCGACCGCGTTCACCGCCCTGCACAGCGCCGTCGCCCTGACCGCCGCCGGCGATCTGCCCGCGCTCCGACGGCTGCGCACCCACGCCGCCGGCGCGGACGCCGTGCAGCGTGAGGTCATCGCACCCCTGTGCCGTGCCCTCGAAGCCGTCCTGGAGGAGCAGTGGACCACCGCCGTGGAGGGGCTGCGCGGTCTGCTGCCCACCCTCCGTCGGGTGGGCGGCAGCGCCGCGCAGCGCGAGGTCGTCGAGGAGACCCTGCTGTACGCGCTGATGGAGGCGGGCCACAGCGACGCGGCCCGCCACCTCCTGGAACAGCGCCTCGACCGCCGCGCCTCCCCGCTCGACAGCCGACGCCTGACCGACCTGCCCGGGTGAGGGGCCTCAACCCCCCTCGATCAGACGGTGCAGCAATTCCGCGGCGGCGCGGCCGAACGACGGGTCGTTGAGGTGGGTGTCGACCTCCACGACATCGACCGCGCTGCCGCGCAGCCCGTCCCGGACGGCGGTGAACAGCGCCTCGTCCACCGCCGGGTCGTGGTACGGCCCGCCCGGCGCCCCGAGGGTGGAGAGACCGCGCAGCGGCAGACAGAGGGTCGTCGGGCCTGTCGCGGACCGCAGCTTCGCCGCGACGCGCGCACCGAGCTCCGCGCACTCCTCGGCCGTCGTCCGCACGACCGATATCGACGGGTTGTGCACCCGCACATCGCGGTCCAGAACGCGCTCGGGGACCGTGTCGAGCGGCCCGAACTTCACCAGGTCCAGCGCTCCGGGGCTCACCACCTGCGGAAGGCCCGCACGCCCTGCGGCGAGCAACCGGTCGGGTCCCGCCGTCAGGATGCCCCCGAAGAGGTCGTCCGCGAGTTCGCACAGGGTCAGATCCAGGACACCCGCGAAGAGCCGCTGCTCCGCCAGCGATTCGAGCGTCCGCCCGCCTGCTCCGCTGGCATGGAAGACCAGCACCTCGTAGCCCAGCTCGGTCAGCCGCTCTCGCGCCGCGTCGACGCCCGGTGTCGTCACCCCCGCCATGCTCGCCGCGATCAGCGGCCGGCCGTCGTCGACCGCCGGCGGCCGCACGGCCGCGAACCCCCGTGCCATCCCGGCGACGGCGTCGACCGCGTTCGCCAGTATCGGGGCCGACACCCTGTTGACCCCGGCGATGTCGACCACGCTGTACATCATCGTGATGTCCGTGGAGCCGACATAGGGCGCGACATCGCCCGAGGCCATCGAGGAGACCATCACCTTCGGCACCCCGAGCGGCAGTTCCCGCATCGCCCGCGTCGCGATCGACGTGCCCCCGCTGCCGCCGAGGGCGAGCACCCCGTGCAGCCTGCCCCGCTCGTACAGCCGCCGCACCACCTCCGCCGCGCCGCGCGCCATCGCCGTGACGGCCGCGCCGCGGTCCCCCTCGCTCCGTAACCGTTCCAGATCCGTACCCGCCGCCCTGGCCACCTCGGCGCGCGGGACGTCCGAGGGTATCCGCGCCGCACCGATCACCCCCGCGTCGACCACGATGACCTCGACCCCGCGACCCAGCAGCCGTTCGCGCAGCCATCCGTACTCGAGACCCTTGGTGTCCAGCGTGCCCACCAGTACAACGATCGCCATCCCCGTACTGTCCGGCGAAGTCGACAGAGCGACAAGAGAGTGGCTGCCCGACGCCAGACGGCATACTGACCCTCCTTGATCACCACAACGCATCAGGAGGAGTCATGACCGCCAGTTTCAAGACCGTCATCGAGGTGGGCGAGGGCCATCTCGACCAGGCCCGGGCCATCGACCGGACGTTCCAGGACGCGATCGCCCCGGCCACCGTCAACTTCGACTTCGACAACATCCGCCGGGCCGCCGACGCCATACCCGACAGTGCCGTCGTCAAGATGGTCCGTGGCTGGGGACTTCAGGAGCACGCCCCCGTCATGGTCATGGTGCTCTCCCTCAAGGAGGCCGTGCGTCAGGCACTGCCCGGCGAGTTCGCCGACGCCGCCTTCTGGGACACCGTGGAGCGGGAGCTGGCCCACGCGTTCACCGGCCTCGCCGCACAGGAGGGTGAGCCGGGACTCTCGTACTACGCGGAGGAGGCGGACCGCACCAGCTACTACCGGGACCTGTTCTTCGCTCTTCAGGACGAGGAGACCGGTGACCACATGTACGCGATCGCGTTCTGCATCGATGTGACCGTCGGACTGGAGAAGGAGAAGGCCGCCGCCCTGGAGATCATGGACATCGCGCCGTACACGATCCGGCTCAACGCGATCGTCCTGCGCCAGGAGCTGCGCCTGGCGGCCTGACGGTCGCCCGAACGTGCGGTGACCCGCACCGGCCCGCCGTCCCGGGCCGCCCCCGCGGGGAACCTAGACTGCCCGCATGGCGAAGTACTTCGACGTGCACCCCGAGAACCCCCAGCGGCGCACCATCAGCAGCGTGGCCGACAGCATCCGCGCAGGCGCGCTCGTCGCGTATCCGACGGATTCCTGCTACGCGCTGGGATGCCGGATCGGCAGCCGCGACGGCATCGGCCGCATCCGCTCGATCCGCGAGCTCGACGACCGCCACCACTTCACGCTGGTGTGCCAGAACTTCGCGCAGCTCGGCCAGTTCGTGCACGTCGACAACGACGTGTTCCGCGCCGTCAAGGCGGCGACGCCCGGCAGTTACACCTTCATCCTGCCGGCGACGAAGGAGGTCCCGCGCCAGCTGCTGCACCCCAAGAAGAAGACCGTCGGCGTCCGGATCCCCGACCACGTCGTCACCCAGGCGCTTCTGGAGGAGCTCGGCGAGCCGCTGCTCTCCAGCACTCTGCTCATGCCCGGCGAGGACGAACCGATGACCCAGGGCTGGGAGATCAAGGAGCGGCTCGACCACGCGGTGGACGCCGTCCTCGACTCCGGTGACTGCGGCACGGATCCGACGACCGTCATCGACTTCTCGAGCGGCGAGCCGGAGATCGTGCGCAGAGGGGCGGGCGACACCACGCGGTTCGAGTAGCGCGGGGGCGGCATGTGATGATCGCGGCATGACCGTCATACCTGTTCGGCACGGGCTGATCCTGGCCGCGGTGGCCGTCCTGACCACCGGATGCGGCCTGGCGGCCGAGCTCGACCGCGAGGCCGACCCCGGGCGGACCGCCACCCAGGCGGCCCCCGAGCCGTCGGTGCCCGAGGTGCCCCTGGCCCCGCCGGCCGAACCGCCCCGTCCCACGTCGACGGAGGGCTGCCCGGCCACCGGCGTCAAGGTGTGGACCGGCATGGTCAACGCCGCCATGGGACTGCGTTCCATGCCGGTGACGCTCACCAACTGCGGAGCGGGCGAGCAGCGGTTGAACGGTTATCCGGACGTGCGGGTGCGGGACGTGAACCGCGAGCGCATGGACGTCACGGTCCTCAAGGGCGCGGGGCCGATCACCACGCTCGACGACCCGGGCGCGCACCCGGTGACGCTGAAGCCCGGGGAGTCCGCACGCAGCGTCTTCGTCTGGCGCTACTCGGCCGTCGACGCGGCGACGCAGCGGGGGAGCGGCGTGTACGTGGAGATCGGCCCCGTCGCCGGGGTGGCCCGGCAGACGGTGGAGCCGGAGGGCGGCCTCGACATCGGCGAGACGGGCATGCTCGGCACGACGGCGTGGGAGAAGGTCGTGGACTGAGGTTCGTCGCGTACCGTCACCGGACGAGCCGCAAACGGCCTCGCTTCGCCGCCGCCACCAGCTCGGGCACGGTGCCGAGTTTGACCCGGGGACGCCCGGCGGCGCGGCCCCGTGCCAGTTCGGCCCGGTCGATGGCGGCGAGCCCCCGGGCGTCGACGAGCTGACGGGCGCGGCGGCGCGCGAGTCGCTCGAACGCTCTGTCCGTGCCCGACGGGGCGGGCAGGACGCCCGCGACGGCGTCGGCGAGAAGCGTGCCGATCGTCTCGGCGGCGCAGGTGCGGTTGGCTCCGATGCCGCCCGAGGGCCCGCGCTTGATCCAGCCGACGACATACGCGCCGGGCACCCCGGCCACCCTGCCTCCCTCGTGGGGCACGGTCCCGGTCGCCTCGTCGAAGGGCAGTCCAGGCACCGCCACTCCGCGGTAGCCGACCGCCCGCAGCACCAGCCCGGCTGGGATCTCCCGCTCCTGTGGACCCTCCGTCACCCGCGCACCCCGCACGGCGTCGTCGCCGACCACCGCCAACGGCGCGGAGTGGAACCGGAGCACGATGCGTCGCCCGGACCCCGGCGGACGTGCCCAGTCCACGGTCTCCCGGGCCACGCCCCGTAGCAGGGCCGCCTTCTCACGGGTGCCCGGCTCGGCGCCCTCGATCGCCGCCCCGGTCCGCGGGTCGTGGTCGTCGACCACCAGCCGCACACCGGACAGGTGGGTGAGCGCGAGCAGTTCGGACGCGGTGTACGCGGCGTCCTCGGGGCCACGTCGCCCGAGCAGGACCACCTCGCGCACCTTCGACGCGCGCAGGGCCGCGAGCGCGTGGTCGGCGATGTCGGTGCCGGCCAGCGTCTCCGGATCCATGACGAGGATGCGGGCCACATCGAGGGCGACGTTCCCGTTGCCGACCACGACGACCCGCTCGGCCGACAGGTCGATCGTGTCCGGCGCCGCCTCGGGGTGGGCGTTGTACCAGGACACGAACGTGGTCGCCGAGATGCTGCCCGTCAGGTCCTCGCCCGGGACGCCGAGCCGGCGGTCGGTCGAGGCGCCCACCGCGTACACGACCGCGTCGTGGTGCGCCGCGAGCTCCTCGACGGTGACGTCCTCACCGATCTCGACACCCAGGTGCATCCGTACCCGGGGGTGGTGGTGGAGGCGGGCGAACGTCTCGCCCACCTTCTTCGTCGAGGGGTGGTCGGGCGCAACGCCGTACCGTACGAGACCGCCGGCCACCGGCAGGCGGTCGATCAGGGTCACTTCGGCGTTGGTGTTCAGGAGCAGGTCCTCCGCCGCGTACATCCCGGCCGGGCCGGTGCCGACGACGGCGACCCGGATCGGCGCGAAGTCGGACGGCACACCACGCTCGAAGGCCGGCGCGCCCCAGGTGTGGAAGTTCGGCCCTGTGGCGGCCGGTTCGGCCTCCCGGTCGGCGAAGTACGCGGCGTTGACGGCCTCGTACTCCCGCTGCGTCGGGGAGAGGCTGTCCACCGGGAAGATCGCGTCGACGGGACAGGCGTCGGCGCAGGCACCGCAGTCGATGCACGCCTTCGGGTCGATGTGCAGCATCTCCGTGCTGCCGAACGCCCGCTCCTCGGGTGTCGGATGGATGCAGTTGACGGGGCAGACGGCGACGCACGTGGCGTCGCTGCAGCACGTCTGGGTGATGGCGTAGGTCATGTCGTCGGCTCAGCTCGGGTCGGCGGGTCGATGGGCGAGGCGCGTCAGATCAGGTGGGCGCGCTTGTAGAAGAAGAGCGCCGGTCCGGTGAGGAGACGGGCCGAGGCCAGGAACTCCATGAGGCCCGAGCAGCTGGACCGCATCAGCGACCGGTGGTGCTCGTTCGTCCGCGCCTCGTCGACGGCCCGCCGGGTGTCGAGGCCGGCGTGCGCGTAGACGTCGCGGTTCACCATGCTGGTGACGATGACGTACGAGGCGATCGCGATCACGAGCGCGTTGAGGTGCCGGCGCAGCGGGCCCGCGTGCCGCAGCCGCTTGCGGGTCTCGTCGCGGGCGAACTTCATGTGCCGCGACTCCTCGACGACATGGATGTTGTTGATGGTCCGGACGAAGGGCACGACCCGCTCGTCCCGCATCCAGTCGCGCTGCATGACGTCGAGGACCTCCTCGGCGACCAGGATCGCCGCGTAAGCGGCCTCGCCGAAGGCGACCGTCTTGAAGACGCGGCCCAGTTCGACCGCCGCCCGGCGGGGGCGGTAGGCCGGCGCCCCCAGCTTCGCGGCACCGCGGGCGAACATGATCGAGTGCCGGCACTCGTCGGCGATCTCGGTGAGCGCCCACTGGAACCGCGGGGAGGTCGGGTCCTTGGCGTAGATGTCCCGCAGCACCATCTGCTGGAGGATCATCTCGAACCAGATGCCCGTGCTGGCCACCGACGCGGCCTCCTGCCGCGTCAGCTCCTTGCGCTGCGCGTCGGTGAGTTCCTGCCAGTACGCCGTGCTGTAGAGCGTGCTCCACTCGGGGCTCGCTCCGTGGAAGTCCTTGTCGAGCGGCGTGTCCCAGTCCACCTCGACGACGGGGTCGTACGACAGCTTCGCGGCCGAGTCGAGCAGCCGCCGGGCGACGTCCTGCTCCGCGCTCCGGTCCCGGCTCTCCGTCCGGGCGGTGCTGCTTGCCATGGTGCGGCTCCTTGAATCGAGAGAGTTCGACCCGACGCCGGCCGGCTTCGCCGTTCCCGTCCCCGTGTGACGAGACCGAAGGCCACCGAGCGCCACCACGCTTGTTAGACGTGGCGTCTAGCAAGCTGTTAGACGGAACGTATAACAAGAGCGCCGTGCGGGCCTACCCCCGTGCGCCGAATTCCACGCGATCTCTCCACCCCCGCCGCGCGCCGACCCACCCATGAGGCAACCCCCGGCGTCGAGTTGCCGTCCTCCGGTGAAGAGAGGGGAGCCCGGGTCTCCCGAGAGCCGGCGCCCCGGCACTCCGGCGGCCCGCCCGGTCACCATGCCCCGGGGTGACCGCGCGGAACGACGACGCGATGCCCACCCTGACGCTGACGCCGGTCGCGGACGACGTCACCGAGGGCACGTCGCTGACCTGGCGGCTCCTGCTGTCCGAGGTCGCCGACGTGGACGTGAGCGGCCCGCTCGTCCTCCTGCCGGTCAGCGGTGGCGCCGAGCTGTCCACCGCGGATGTCGAACGGGGCTGCCTTGAGGAGAACTTCGGCGAGCTGCCGGAACAGCCTCTGTCGCTCTCGGGGATCTGGGAGTGCCCGACCATCTCGGTGAACGTGCCCGCCGGGCAGGCGAGCGCCGAGGTGAGGGTGCCGACGGTCAAGGACGCGGTGAGCGAGCCGACCGAGTCGCTGCGGGCCCGGCTGACCACGTACGACGCGGACTGGGAACCGCACGAGGGCCCGGGGTTCACGGGCTCGGTACGGGACGTTCCGTAGAACGGACTGTCCGAACGGACCGAACGGACCGAACGGACCTGACGGCGCCCGCGGCTCCGTGGCCGCGGCCGCCGTCCGGTCGGGAGGGCGAAGAGGCGTCAGGCCTTCTTGACCACGCTCGACTTGAGCTGCATGGGGCCGAACCCGTCGACCTTGCAGTCGATGTCATGCCCGTCCACGCCGTCCACCAGACGGATGTTGCGCACCTTGGTGCCCGCCTTGATGCCGCTCGGGCTGCCCTTGACCTTCAGCGTCCTGACCACGGTGACGGTGTCGCCGTCGGCGAGCACATTGCCGACCGCATCCTTGATCACCTTCGCGCCGCCGGTGCCGCCCGAGGTGGAGTCGGCGGAGGCGGACCACTCGTGGCCGCACTCCGGGCAGACCAGGAGTGCGCCCATCTCATAGGTGTACGCACTGGAACATCGGGGGCACGGCGGAAGATTCTCGGTCACACGGCCATTCTATTTCAGCCAGGGCGCCCCTACCCGCACTCCGTTGATCATGCTGGTGTCGGACGCCACGAGCCACACGTCACCAGCCATCGACGCCGTACAGCGAGGACCGCCCATGACCGACGCACCGCACTCCTTCCAGCTCCTCCCCGGAGCGCCGCACTCCCCGGTGCTCCTCCATGTGCCGCACTCCTCGCGCGAGCTGCCCCCGGACGTGCGCGACGGCATCGTGCTCGACGCCGAGGACCTCGCACGCGAGCTGGACCACATCACCGACTCCCACACGGAGCGGATCGCCGACCTGGCCGCCGGGGCCGCCGGCACGACCCCCTGGCGGTTCGTGAACCGGCTCTCGCGGCTGGTCGTCGACCCCGAGCGCTTCCCCGACGAGCGGGAGGAGATGACCGCCGTCGGGATGGGCGCGGTGTACACGCGCACCACGCACCGCGCCGAGCTGCGGCCGGACGGCTTCGACGCGCGGCCGCTCCTGGAACGGTACTTCGAGCCCTACGCGCGGGCCATGACCGCCGCCGTCGCCGATCGGCTGGCCACCGTGGGCCGGGCCGTGATCATCGACGTCCACTCGTACCCGACCGAGCCCCTGCCGTACGAGCTGCACGGTGACGGTCCGCGCCCGCCCATCTGCCTGGGCACGGACCGCCGGCACACACCGCCCGCGCTCCTCGCGTCGGCGCGGGCGGCGTTCGACGGCTTCGGCGGGATCGGCACGGACAGTCCCTTCGCGGGTACGTACGTGCCGCTGGAGCACTACGGCCGGGACACGCGCGTCAGTGCCCTCATGGTCGAGATCCGCCGGGACGTCTACATGAAGGAGCCGGGCGGCCCCGCCGGGCCGGGCCTCGAGGCGCTCGCCACGGCTCTGGCGGAGCTGGTCGACGCGGCGGGGAACACCGACTGAGACCTCAGCCCGAGGAGGCCACGGCGTTGCGCCACACCGTCAGGTCCAGGGTCATGTACTTGCTGGGGGACTCCTCGGCCGAGAAGCCCCGGACCGTGACGAGGCCCATGTGCCCCGTGCCGGTCGTGACGCACACCTGACGCCCGGGCGACAGCAGCTTCACGTCGACGTTCTCGGTGAAGCGGGTGTCCGCGCGGCACACGGCGAGCGACCCGTCCTGGCCGGGGTCGAGCAGGACGAGGCTTCCGCCCGAGCTCTCGGCGTCCAGGTAGCCACCGGTGTCGTAGGAGAGTTCGTACCCGCCGTCCTCGCCGTCCTGAGGCCGGACGTTCTCGTCCCCGAGGGTCAGGTGGTACCCGGCGGTGAGGTTGATGCCCTTGAAGTCGGAGGGCTTGGGCTCCGGCTTGGTGCTGGGCTTGGTGCTGGGCTTGGCTCCGGCGTCCGTGGTCGTGCCGCCCTGCCCGCCCTGCGAGGAGCTGCCGCCCTGCGTCGAACCGCTGCTCTTCGTCGCCTGATCCTTCTCCTTGAGCAGCATGTACGCCGTGCCACCCGCGGCGATGCCGAAGACCAGCGCGGCGGCGAGGGCGACGATCGGACCCCGCTTGCGCGGGGCCGCGGGCGGACGCGGCCCGGGCGGCACGGGCGCGCCGGGGAACCGGGGCGCCTGCGGGCCGTTGTGCGTCGGCGGGTAGGCGTATCCAGGAGCCGGTGTCGGTGTCGGGACCGGTCCGGTGGCGCCGGGAGCCGGGGTGGCGTGAGGCGCGGGGCCAAAGCCCGGAGGCGGCGGGGTGGCGTGCGCGGCGGGGCCGTAGCCGGTGGGCGGCGGGGTGGCGGGCCCCGTGGGGTTGTGGGCGGGGGCCGGCGCGGCGTGCGCGGTGGGCGTGTAGCCCGTGGGCGGCGGGGTGGCCGGTGCCGTGGGGGTGTAGACCGGAGGCGGCGGAGTCCGGTCGACGGCCGGGGCGGGAGCAGCCGTACGTACGGTGATGTCGGCGGCCACCGTGCCCGGCAGCCAGTCCTCGGGGCGTCGCAGCACCGTCTCGGCGTTCGCGGCCTGGCAGAGGCTGATGATCTCGGCGATCGACGGCCTCGCGGCGGGGTCCTTGGCGAGCGCGCGGCCGACCAGCTCCCTCAACCGCTCGGGCACCGCGCTGAGATCGGGCTCCTGATGGACGATCCGGTACAGGACGCCGTGCGAGGTCCCCTCGCCGAACGCCGGCACCCCCGTCGCCGCGTACGCCGCGACCTGGCCGAGCGCGAAGATGTCGGTGGCCGGGGTGATCCGGCCGCCCTCCGCCTGCTCGGGAGCCATGAACGTCGGCGTGCCGATGGTGACGCCGCTGCCGGTGAGCGAGGTCGCGTCGGCGGCGTAGGCGATGCCGAAGTCGATGACGCGGGGACCGTCGGCGGCGAGCAGGACGTTCGACGGCTTGAGGTCGCGGTGCACGATGCCCGCGCCATGGATGACGTGCAGTGCCTCGGCCATACCGGCGACCAGCAGCAGGACCGTCTCGACGGGCAGCGCCCCGTGGGCGACGACGGCGTCGGCGAGCGAGGGCCCGGGCACGTACGCGGTCGCGAGCCAAGGTCGTTGGCCGTCGGTGTCGGCATCGATGACGGGCGCGGTGAACAGCCCCTGCACCCGCTGCGCCGACTTCACCTCCTGCGCGAACCGGCGCCGGAACTCGGGATCGTCACCGAACTCGGACCGGATCACCTTGATGGCGACGGGCCGCCCACCGGGCGTGTACGACAGGTACACCTTGCCCATGCCGCCGGCGCCGAGCCTCGCGGCCAGGCGGTAGCCCGCGACGGTGGTCGGGTCGTCCCCGGCCAGCGGCTGGAAAATCTGCGACGCGTCGCCATGGCCGGGCTGCTGACCACTCATCAACTCATGTCTCCCACACAGAACCCCGTTGTCGTCGGGCACCCTATCCAAACCGGTGCCGTCCATGCCCCTCGGTCCGCATGAGCTGTGGGCCCGGCAGCCCCGACCTCGTTCCGGCGGGCTCAGTCGTCCTCCGGTTCCTGCGTTTCGCGCAGGGCCGTGCGGACCGACCAGATCACCGACACCAGCGGCACCGCCACCACCGCACCCACGATGCCCGCCGCGATCGTCCCCGCGATCACCGAGATCGCGACGACGAGGGGGTGCAGCCGTACCGCCCAGCTCATGACGAGCGGATGCAGCAGATGACCCTCGATCTGGCCGATGACCACGATCAGGCCGACCACGATCGCCGCCACCACCGGGCCCTTCGAGGCGAGCGCGACGATCGCGGCGACCGCCAGCGCGACCGGCGAACCGATCAGCGGGACGAAGGCGGCCATGAACTCCAGCAGGGCGAGCGGGACCGCCAGAGGGACCCCCAGAAGCCAGAGCGCGAGACCGACGAGGATCGCGTTCACCGCCGCCACCAGCACGATTCCGTGGGTGTAGCCGGTGAACGTGCGCCAGGCCGCGCGGCCGCCGATCGCGACGCGCTCCCGTACCGACCGCGGCAACTGCGTCTGGAGCCAGCTCCACTGACGGTCCCCGGAGTGGATGAAGAACACCGAGCAGAACAGCGCCAGGGCCAGTGTGGTGAGCACGGCCACCAGGTGATGCGCTCCGCTCAGCGCCCTGCTGATCAGGGTCGAGCGGTGGCTCGACAGATACTCCTCCAGCTTGGCCTGCACGTTCGAGAGGGCGTCCGGGTTCAGCCGGAACGGCGGCCGCTCCAGCCAGGTCTCGATCCGTTCGACGCCGTCCCGGAACTCGCGTACCAGCGTCGTCCGCTCGCCCTCCACCGCCTCGCCGACCAGCGCGAGCACGCCGAGGACGAGTGCGATGCTGCCGAGAAGCGTGAGGGTGACCGCCAGCGGGCGGGGCAGCCCCCGGGCGACCAGATCGGCGACCGGGCGCAGCAGAGCGGTGATCACCAGACCGAGGAAGACCGCCACCCCGATCTCGTGGAAGCGTCCGAGCAGCGCGAACAGGCTGTACACCGCGCCTCCGACGACGAGCAGCCGCCATGCGTAGGCGGCGGCGGTGCGGAGGAACGGGACCACCGACGGTGGTGTGCCTTGCTGCATGGCCAACGACGTACCACCGCGGACGCGGCGGACCACGCCCGAGCCCCGACATTCGCCCGAGTTCGGGGCCAGGGAGGTCCGGACGGGCGAATACGCGGAGAACCCCCGGCCCCGGCCGGTGTCGTCACTGCGGCTGTTGGCCCGTGCCGGTGAGTATCGAGGGATGGGCATCGTCCTGCCGGTCCTGTTCGCGGCGCTCGCCGCGTTCAGCAATGCGCTCGCCACGGTGCTTCAACGCCGTGCCGCGCTCACCGTCCCCCAGTCGGACTCCTTCCGGCCGGGACTGATCCTCGATCTGCTGCGGCGACCGCTGTGGCTGGCCGGAATCCTCGCGGTGATCGCGGCCGGGGTCGGGCAGGCGGCGGCCCTGGCGACCGGTCCGCTGTCGCTCGTGCAGCCGCTGTTCGTGCTCGAACTGCCGCTCGCGCTGCTGATCGCCACGCTGCTGACACGGGAGCGGCTGCCTAAGGCGCTCTGGCCGGCCGTGGCAGGAGTGGTGGGTGGGCTCGGGCTCGCGCTCGTGGCGGCCTCACCCAGCGGGAACCGTACGCATGTGGAGCTGGAGCGCTGGATTCCCGCGCTCGTGGTGAGCTGCGTCGCGGTGGTGGTGCTCGCCGCGGCCGGTCTGCGCAGGCCACCGGGCCGCGCCCGCGCCGGATGCCTGGGTGCCGCCACGGCGATCTGTTACGCGCTCACCGCGGCCCTGATGAAGGCGGCCATGCACATCCTCGACGACGGTGGCCTGGGTGCGTTCCTGACGACCTGGCAGACGTACGCCTTCTGCGTGACAGGGATCGCCGCGCTTCTGCTGCTCGAACACGCCATGCAGGGCGGGCCGCTCGTCGCCTCGCAACCGGCGCTGACCCTGGGGGACGCCACGGTGAGTCTCATGCTGGGAGTGCTGCTGTACGAGGAGCATGTACGGGGCGGGTGGTGGCTCCTGCCGGAGATGCTCGGCGTCGGCCTGATCGTGTTCGGTGTGTTCGCGCTGGCACGGGGCGGGGTGAGCACGTCGTGACGACCTCGCATCGGGGGAGCCGCCCGGGCTACAAGTCGGCGGCAGCGGTCTTCGCCATCGGCATGGCCGGCACGACGCTGCCCACACCGCTGTACGGGTTGTACCGAGAGGAGATCGGCTTCTCCGAGCTGATGGTGACGGTGATCTTCGCCAGTTACGCCGTGGGCGTGATCGCCACCTTGCTGCTGGTCGGCAACTACTCGGACGAGGCGGGGCGCCGCCCCGTCCTGTTCTGCGCGCTCGGCCTGGCCGCGGCGAGTGCGGGGTGCTTCCTCCTCGAGGGTGGTCTGCCGTTCCTCTTCGCCGGCCGGCTGCTGTCGGGATTCTCCGCCGGGCTGCTGAGCGGGGCGGGCACGGTCACCGTGCTGGAGCTGGCGAGACCGGAACGGAAGTCACGCGCGGGCTTCGCCGCGACCGCCGCGAACATGGGCGGACTCGGTTGCGGCCCTCTGCTGTCCGGACTGCTGGCCGAGTACGCGCCGATGCCGCTGACCCTGCCGTTCCTGACCCACCTCGGGCTGGTGTGCGTGGCCTGCGTCATCGTCCTGCTGCTGCCGGAGACGGTCGCCCACGCCCGCCTGCGGACCCGGCCCCGGCCGCCGGGTCTGTACGTACCGCCCCAGGTGCGCGGTGTCTTCGCTCCCTCGGCGCTCGCAGCCTTCGCCGGGTTCGCGCTCCTCGGCCTGTTCACCGCGGTGGCGCCGAGCTTCGTCGCCCAGACCCTCGACATCACCAACCTGGCCGTTTCGGGTGCCGTGGTCTTCTCGGTGTTCCTCGCCTCGACAGTGGGGCAGTCGTTGACGGGGAAGCTGCCGGCGAGAGCCGCCCTGCCGCTCGGCTGTCTCGTCCTCGTGGTCGGTCTTCTGCTCGTCGGCGCATCCCTCTGGGCCGAGGCGCTGCCGCTTCTGGTGGCCGGCGCGACCTGCGGCGGGCTCGGCCAGGGCCTCTCCTTCCGAGCCGCCCTCACCGCCGTGGGGGACGCGGCACCGCCCGCGCACCGGGCGGCGACGATCTCCTCGTTCTTCGTCGTCGCCTACACGGGCATCTCCCTGCCGGTGGTGGGTGTGGGCGCGTTGACGATGTGGGTGGGTCTGGACGCCGCCGGGCTGATCTTCACCGCCTGCGTCACGGTGCTCGCCGCGACGACCGGTGTCCATCTGGCGCGGCGGAAGGCGTGATGTCGCGGTCAGGGCAGATCGACGTGGACGTTCGTCGACTTCACCCGTGCGGTGACGGTGACCCCGACGGCGAGATCGAGTTCCTCGACGGACTCCCGGGTCACGAGCGAGACCAGCCGATGCGGACCGGACTGGATCTCGACGAGCGCGGCCACGTCGTCGACCCGGACCGAGGTCACGATCCCCACGAACGAGTTGCGCACGGATGTGGAGACCTCGTCGTCCGCCACCGCGTACACCCCGGAGCCCCGCTCCTTGGCGAAGGCGGCCAGACTCACCCCGTCGATCACCCGGTTGCCCGCACCGTCCCGGTCCACACGCAACCGCCCACCGTCGGCCCACCGGCGAACGGTCTCAGAACTCACTCCGAGCAGCTGCGCTGCCTGCCCAATGCTGTACGACGGCACGGAGGGAACTCTAGGCCACCGCTCTGCTTCGAGGCGGAGCGGGAGGCCGTGCGCCGTCGTCCCCCGATCGCACCAACCGGGCGCCACCCGGAGTGCTCGGATCACCCCGTTCATGAAGGATGTGGGCAATGACGAACGCGGACACGAGCACGGATTCTCGCGCCGGCGGATCCCCACCCGTCGCCAAACTGACCCTCCTCACGCTGACCGCCATGGTCGTCGGATCCATGGTCGGCGCCGGGGTGTTCTCGCTGCCGAGCCGGTTCGCGCAGGAGACCGGGGTCGCGGGGGCGCTCATCGCCTGGGCGATCGCCGGTGTGGGCATGCTGATGCTCGCCTTCGTCTTCCAGACGCTCGCGGTGCGCCGACCGGACCTGGACGCGGGTGTGTACGCGTACGCGAAGGCGGGCTTCGGCGAGTACCTGGGCTTCTTCTCGGCCTTCGGCTACTGGGCGAGCGCGTGCGTCGGGAACGTGACGTACTGGGTTCTGATCATGTCGACGATCGGCGCGATCGCCCCCGCGCTCGGCGAGGGTGACACCGCCCTCTCGATCGTCCTCTCCTCCGTCGGCCTGTGGGCCTTCTTCTTCCTCATCCGGCGAGGCGTGAAGGAGGCGACGGCGATCAACAGGATCGTGACCGTCGCCAAGCTCGTGCCCATCATCGTCTTCATCATCCTGGCGCTGTTCTACTTCGAACCGTCCGTGTTCGCGGACAACTTCGGCGGAGCCGACTACGCCGGCTCCCTCTTCAGCCAGGTCCGCGGGACGATGCTCGCCACCGTCTTCGTCTTCCTCGGGGTCGAGGGCGCCAGCGTCTACTCCCGGCACGCCAAGCGCCGGGAGGACGTCGGGAAGGCCACCGTCCTCGGCTTCCTCAGCGTCTTCGCGATCTTCGCCTCGGTCACCATCGTGTCGTACGGGATCCTCCCGATGGGCGAGATCGCCGAACTGCGCCAGCCCTCGATGGCCGGCGTCCTGGAGGCCGCCGTCGGCACCTGGGGCAAGGTCTTCGTCAGCGTCGGCCTCATCATCTCCGTGCTCGGCGCCTATCTCGCCTGGACCCTGATGGCCGCCGAGGTGCTCTTCGTCGCCGCCAAGGACAAGGACATGCCGCGCTTCCTGGGGCGCTCCATCGGCGACGACGTACCCGCGCCCGCGCTGCTGATGACCACCTCCCTCAGCCAGATCGTGCTTGTCGTCACCGCCTTCTCCGACGACGCCTTCAACTTCGCCCTCGACCTGACCAGCGCGCTCAGCCTTATTCCGTTCCTGCTGGCCGCCGCGTTCGCCGTGAAGATCGCGCTGCTGCCGCAGCGGGAGAAGGTCACGGGGCGGAGCACGCGGTGGGAACTCGTCGTGGCCGTCCTGGCCACGGTCTACACGGCCTTCCTCCTCTTCGCGGCCGGGCTCAAGTTCGTCCTCGTCTCCTTCATCATCTACGCGCCGTCCACCTTCCTGTTCGTCAAGGCCCGGCGCGAACAGAACCGGCGCCTGTTCTCTCCGGCCGAGGCCGTCCTCTGTGCCGTCTCCGTCGTCGGTGCCGGCATCGGCATCGCCGCGCTCGCCGTCGGCTGGATCGAGCTCTGACCGGTCGAACCACCCACGTACCCGCACCCGCAGCTTCCTCCGGAAAGGCGCACGCACCATGACGGGCAACGACACCACCCCCTCCCCGCGCAGCCTCGGAGTCCACTCCGAGGTGGGAAGGCTCCGCAAGGTCCTGGTCTGTTCGCCCGGCCTCGCCCACCGCCGGCTGACTCCGACCAACGCCGACGATCTGCTCTTCGACGACGTGATGTGGGTGGAGAACGCCCAGCGCGACCACGCCGACTTCGTCAACAAGCTGACCCAGCGCGGCGTCGAGGTTGTCGAACTGCACAACCTGCTCACCGAGACCATGGCGATTCCCGAGGCGAAGGCCTGGCTGCTCGACCGGAAGATCGTCGCGAACGAGGTGGGCCTCGGCCTCCTCGACGACACCCGTGCCTTCCTCGACGCCCTCGCCCCGCGCCGGCTGGCCGAGTACCTCGTCGGGGGCCTGTCGACCACCGATCTCCCGGACGACTTCCGCTCCGGCTATGTCGCTCTCGCCCGCGAGGCGACCGGCGTACGCGAGTACCTGATGCCACCACTGCCCAACACCCTCTACACCCGCGACACCACCTGCTGGCTGTACGGCGGTGTCACCCTGAACCCGCTCTACTGGCCCGCGCGCCACGGCGAAACCCTCCTGATGAAGGCCGTCTACACCTTCCACCCCGACTTCAAGGACGCCACCGTCTGGTGGGGCGACCCGGAACAGGACTGGGGCCAGGCCACCTTCGAGGGCGGCGACATCATGCCCGTCGGTAACGGCGTCGTCCTCATGGGCATGAGCGAACGCACCTCACGCCACGCCATCACCCAGGTCGCCGCCTCCCTCTTCGCCGACGGCGCCGCCACACACGTCGTCGTCGCCGGAATGCCGAAGCTGCGCTCCGCGATGCACCTCGACACCGTCTTCACCTTCGCCGACCGCGACATCGTCACCCTCCACCCGAAGATCATGGACGCGGTCCACACCTTCTCCCTGCGGCCCGGCGACAAGGCCCCCGGCGTCGAGGTCACCGACGAGGGCACCACGCCCTTCGTCGAGGTCGTCGCCAAGGCCCTCGGCCTGCCCGAGCTCCGGGTGATCGAGACCGGCGGCGACGTGTACGCCTCCGAGCGCCAGCAGTGGGACAGCGGCAACAACGCCGTCGCCCTCGAACCCGGTGTCGTCTTCACCTACGACCGCAACACCCAGACCAACACGCTGCTGCGCAAGGCGGGCGTCGAGGTCGTCACGATCGTCGGCGCGGAACTCGGCCGGGGACGCGGTGGCGGGCACTGCATGACCTGCCCCCTGATCCGCGACGCCGTCGACTTCTGACACGCCAGGGCCCGCCTCCGTGACGGGGCGGGGCCCGGGGCGTCCTCATGACGTATTCCGGAGGCGGGTGACCGCTATTGGGTGCCGGCGAGCTGCTCGGCCAGTTCCTTCTCGTCCGCGTCGCTCAGCGAGGTCTTCAGGACCGTGCCACCGTGCGGCTGCATGGCCACCGTGAACTTGTCGTCCGTGAGCTTCGACGTCATGATCACCACGGCCGCCGAACCCGGCTTGAGCAGGTTCTGCACCTGCTGCCGGAACCGGTCGTCGAGACCGGACTTGCTGAGCTTGCCGATCAGCCCGCCGACCGCCGCGCCGGTCAGCAGTCCGACCCCGGGCAGCAGGAACAGCAGGCCGAAGATCGCGCCCCACACCGCTCCGGACGTGACCGACGCACCCACGATGCGGCTCGGCGTGTCCACGTGCGTTTCGCCGTCCGCATCGACGGAGACCACCGCGAGGCCGTTCAGATGGACCACGTAGTCGCGCTGGAGGTCCTGGACCGTCGTGAAGGCGTCCCGGGCCACTGCCGGGTCGTCGTATCCGATGACGATGAGCTCAGACACTCGTGCCTCCAAGGGAACAGGCCAATGGAAAGAACGATATGTCCGAATGAGGGGAGTGGCATGTCGTACGCTCCCGGTCAGCGCAGTTGGCGGCGGACCAGCTCGTGGAAGAGTCCGCCCGTGTCGGCGAGCAGTTCGGCGGGGGTGCCCTGCTGGACGATCCGGCCGTCCGCCATGGCGATCACACGGTCGGCGTCCATGATCGTGGAGAGCCGGTGGGCGATCACGACACGGGTCGCCTTCAGGGCGCGGGTGGACTCGATCACCACCCGCTGGGCCTCGTTGTCCAGCGCGCTGGTGGCCTCGTCGAAGAAGAGGACGCGCGGCCTGCGGATGAGGGCCTGGGCGATCATCAGCCGCTGACGCTGTCCGGCGGAGATGGTGCCCCCGCCGTCGGACAGCATGGTGTGCATCCCCATCGGCATGGCCTTGATGTCCTCGGCCAGACCCGCCATCGTGGCCGCCGCCCACACGTCCTCGAGCGGGAACGGCTCCGTGCCGCAGATGCAGTCGAGGATCGAGCCCGAGAAGGGCTGGGCGTTCTGCAGGACGACACCGCACTGGCGGCGCACGGCCGCCTGGTCGAGCGCCGCCAGGTCCTGACCGTCGTACCGCACGCTGCCGGACATCGGCTTGTCGAAGCCGATGAGCAGCCGCAGGAGCGTCGACTTGCCGCAGCCGCTCGCCCCGACGACGGCGACGAACTCGCCGGGCCGCACCTGGAAACTGACGTCGTCGAGGACGAGGGGGCCGTCGTCCGAGTACCGGTAGGAGAGGTTCTGGGCCTCCATGGCGCCGCTCAGCTCGCCCGGCGGGGTGCTGGAGCCGCGTACCTCGGGGGCCTCCCGGAAGACCGGCTTGACCTGCTCGAACATCGGCTGGACGGCGGCGGCCGACAAGAGCGCGCCGGTCAGCTGCGTGACCGAGGACAGCATCATCGTCACGGCGGTGCTGAAGGTGAGGAACTCGCTCGCGGACATGGAGCCCCGGGCCGGTCCGGCCAGCAGCATGAACATCACGAGGGTGCACAGCGGCAGACAGACCGCGTTGAGGACGGTGACGACGTTCTTCAGACGGCCGACCTTCTGCTGCAGCTCACGGGTGCGGGCGAACTCGTCGGCCCACGCGGCGTAGGCGAAGCTCTCGGCCCCGGCCACACGCAGCTTGGGCAGGCCGCGCAGGGTCTGGAACGCCTGGTTGTTGAGCTTGTTGCCGATCTTGATCAGCTGCCGCTGGTAACGCAGCTGCCACAACCCCAGGCTCAGGAACACGGCCGCGATGACGAGCAGCATGGCGAGCGCGACCAGCGCGAGCGGCACGCTGTAGACGAGCAGCAGCACCAGGTTCATCGTGCCGACGGTGCCCGCCTGGACGACGACCGGGCCGATACCGGAGAGCACCCGGCGAATGGAGCTGATGCCCATCGCCGCACTGGCCAGTTCACCGGTGGAACGGCCCGCGAAGAACCTCGTCGGCAGCCGCAGCAGCCGGTCCCACACCGCGGGCTGCAAGGTGGCCTCGATCCGGCCCTCCATCCGCAGGATGGAGACGTTCTGCAGCAGCATGAACGCGGCGGACACGACGCTGGTGGCGAGGATCGCCAGCGCGGTCTGCACGATCAGGCCGTTCTCGGCGTTGGGTACGTACTCGCCGAGCACCTTGCCGGTGGCGATGGGCACCAGCGACCCCAGGCCGACCGCGACGAGCCCGCCCAGCAGGAGACTCCGCAGCTCCGTGCGGGTGCCCCGCACACTGAAGCGCAGGAGCGACGGCAGGCCCAGCGGCCTGTCGGGCAAGGGGCGGTACAGCATGACGGCGCGCGCTTCGAAGTACTCCTCGTTGTCCTTGCCGATGCGCTCCCGCTCGCCGGTGGCCGGGTCGACGGCCTCGTACCGGCCGCGCCGCCAGAGCAGGGCGACCGGGGTCGCGTCCTCCTCGCGGTAGCCGACCAGGGGTCCGCCGTACTCCTGCCACCACTTGCCGCTCAGCCTGATGACACGGGTGCGGATCCGCGAGGCGAGCGCGATGCGCTCGACCGGGTCGAGACGGGCGGAGACGGCGCCCGCCTCGGTCGGTTCGGACAGGGTGATACGTGCTTCGTCGGCGACCAGCCGGCAGACGGCGTAGGTCGCGTCGTCGCCGGCGCGGCCGCGCGCGCCCTTGCCGGAGCGGCCGATGGAGTCGAGGAGCGCCTGGTCCGCCTGCGTGCGGGCGGCCTCGCCGGCCTGGATGCCTGCCGCCGTACGGTCCTCGTGGGCGCGCTCGAGCTGCTCGATCCAGGTGTCCAGGGCGTACAGCAGGCGGTACTGCTGGTCGACCATGCCGTGCCACATCGCCTGGTCGACGAGCAGGGTGCCGGGGGAGTCTTCTCCGTACCCCCCGTCCCCGCCGTATCCCTCGTACGCCGCGCCGTACTGCACGCTGCCGGGGACGATCTGCATCCAGAGGATGTCGTCGTCCGCCCCGACCTGGCCGGTGGAGGTGGCGGGGCCGCCCAGCGGTGCCTGGTACAGCACGCGCAGACCACGGCCGATGCCGAGCGCGAAGGCGTGTTCCAGCGGGCTCAACCGGGGCTCGACGGCGCCGTACTGGGTCTGCTCGCCGGACCATTGATTCGCCGCCCACTGGCCGGCGGGGAACGACAGCTCCCTCAGCTCGACACGGCGCAGCAGGCAGCCTTGCAGGGGGCGGCCGATCAGGGTGTGCTCGGGGCCCTCGACGGGACCGAGCAGCAGGGTGCCCGCCTCCAGCCGGCCCAGGAAGTGCCAGGGGCCAAGCTGGGCGCTGTCCACGGCGAACAGGTCCATGGCGCCGTCGACGACGAGCCACAGCACGTGCGGGCCTTCGAGGGAGATGCTGCGCATCCCGGAGCAGTCGACCGCTGAACCCAGCCCGCCGAGCGCCGCGACGACCGGGTCGTGCACGAAGCCGGCATGCCGTCCGTCGATGACGACCGCCGGTTGCCCGCCGGTGGCTGCCGCGTCCTGGCCGCCGGCCACCGCGTCCTGACCGTTCCCGTGCACCGGGGTGTGGGCGTCGCGGACCGTGGGCTGATGAGGGAACGTCACCTCAGTGCTCCTTGACCAGTTCGGCGTACGGGCCCTGCGCCGCGACCAGATACTCGTGCCGTCCGCGCTCCACGACCGTGCCCCGGTCGAGCACGACGATCTCGTCGCTGTCGCGCACCGTGCTCAGCCGGTGGGCGATGACCACGCAGGCGCAGCCGCGGCGCCGCAGGTTGTCGATGATGAGCTGCTCGGTCGCCGCGTCGAGGGCGCTGGTCACCTCGTCGAGGACCATGATGCTCGGCCGGCGCACCAGCGCCCTGGCGATCTCCAGACGCTGGCGCTGGCCGCCGGAGAAGTTGCGTCCGTCCTGCTCCACACGGCTGTGGATGCCGCCGGGACGCCGGGCGACCACGTCGTACACGGCGGCGTCCTCCAGGGCGGCGACCACGGCCTCGTCCGGGACGGAGGGGTCCCACAGCGCGACGTTGTCGCGGACGGTCCCCTCGAAGAGGAAGACGTCCTGGTCCACGAAGGAGACCGAGGCGGCCAGCGCGCTGCGCGGGATGTCCTCCAGCCGCATTCCGTCGATGCGGATGGCGCCCTCCCAGGGGGCGTAGAGGCCGGAGATCAGCCGGGAGACGGTGGACTTGCCGCTTCCGGAGCCGCCGACCAGCGCGACCTGCTGCCCGGGGCCGACCGAGAGCGAGAAGCCCTTCAACAGCGGGGCGTCCAGCGGGCTGTAGCCGAAGGTGATGTCGTCCAGCTCCACATGGCCCTTGAGCCGGCGGGTCCGGGCGGCGGGCTCGCGTCGCGTGTACACCGGATCGACGGGGAAGTTCTCCACGTCCTTGAGACGGGCGACGTCGGCGGCGAAGTCCTGGATCCGGCCGGCCACGCCGTTGAGGCGGGTGATCGGCGCGGTGAAGCTGGTCACCAGGGCCTGGAAGGCGACGAGCAGACCGACGGAGAGATGGCCCTCCACCGCCCGCAGGCCGCCGATCATCAGGATCAGCGCGCTGTTGAGCGCGGCCAGGGTCGGGGCGACGACCGCCAGCCACGCGCTGGGCATGCCGAGCCGCTGCTGGACGTCGAGCGTGATCGCGTGCTGCCCGGCCCAGCGGCGGAAGAAGCCGTTCTCGCCGCCGGTGGCCTTCATCGTCTCGATGAGCTGGAGACCGCTGTACGAGGTGTTGGTCAGCCGGGCGCTCTCGGCGCGCAGCTTCTGGGTGTTGGTGGCCCGCAGGTGGATCACGACCCGCATGGCCACGACGTTGAGCAGGGCGATCAGCACGCCGACGACCGTGAGCTGAGGGTCGTACGTCCACAGCAGCACCGCGTAGAGCAACACCACGACGGCGTCCACGCCCGCCGCGGCCAGGTCGCGCGCGAGGGTCTCGGCGACCGCGTCGTTGGACTGCAGGCGCTGCACCAGGTCGGCCGGGTTGCGCTGCGAGTAGAAGCTGATGGGAAGTCTGAGCAGGTGCCGCAGGAAGCGGGCGCTGCCCAGGGTCGAGGAGATGATCCGCCCGCGCAGCAGATTGGCCTGCTGCACCGCGGTGAGCGTCGCGGTGAGGACGAGGGTGGTCGCCATCGCCACGAAGAGGACGCCCAGCAGGGAGGTCTGGCTCCCGATGAGGAACATGTCGATGTACGTACGGCTCAGCGCGGGCACCCAGGCACCGACGGCCACCAGCAGGAGGCTGGAGATCACGGCGGCGGCCATCGTGCCGGCCGTGCCGCGCAGGCGGGCGGGCATGGCGCTCATGACGCCCGGCTTGCGCCCACCGCGGCGGAAGCCGGCGCCGGGCTCGAAGGTGAGCACGATGCCGGTGAAGCTGGTGTCGAACTCGTCCATGGGGACGAACCGGCGGCCCTTGCCGGGGTCGTTGACGTACACGCCCCTGCGGCCGAAGCGCCGGCCCATGCCGTCGTAGACGACGTAGTGGTTGAACTCCCAGAAGAGGATCGCCGGGGCACTGACCTCGGCCAGCGCGGCCAGGTCCATCTGCATTCCCTTGGCCTGGAGCCCGTAACCGCGCGCCGCCTTCAGGAGGTTGCTCGCCCGGGAGCCGTCGCGGGAGACGCCGCAGGCGATGCGCAGCTCCTCCAGGGGAACGAAGCGGGAGAAGTGGCCGAGCACCATGGCGAGGGCGGCGGCGCCGCACTCCACGGCCTCCATCTGGAGCACGGTGGGGGTACGGACGGTCCGGGGCTTCCTGCCCTTGGGGGCGGGACGGCGACGGCGCTCGGCGGGCGGGAGCCGGCGGGCCGAGGAGCGGGACCGTGAGCGGGCGCGGCTCCCGGCGGACTCCTGGGGCGCCTCCCTGCGGGCGCTCACGGCAGCAGCCAGTCGACGGGGCGCTGCGCGGAGAGATGGACGGCGCCGGTGACCGGCGTACCGGAGTCGATGGCGTTCGGGGGACCGTCCGTGGAGGACCAGGTGTAGCCGGACTTGGTCGCGGTGGAGCGTTCCAGGGTCACGAGCACCGCGATCGGGTTGCCCTGCCGGGAGAACTGTGCGGCGAGTCCGCTGTCGCCGAGGAAGTTGCCGATCTGCGCCTGCGTCTGGGGCGCGCGGCCCACCGCCTTCACACGGCCGCGCAGCACTCCGAACCGGCTTCGGGGGGCGGACTGGACGCTCAGGTCCACCGAGGCGCCCACCTGGATCGCCGACGCGCTGTCGCCGGGCATGTAGAGCATCGCCACCAGCGGATCGTCGGGACGCGTCACCCGCTCCACCGTCGCCACGTCGGCGCCGGTGGTGACGACCGAACCCATCCTGGCGAACAGGGTGGTCACCCGGCCGTCGGCGACCGCGCGCACGGGCCGGTCGCCCTGCTCCGTACGGACGGTGAGAAGCGCCGTCCCGGCGGACACGGACGTGCCCTCCTCGACGAGGACGTCGGTCACCTGTCCGGCGACGGGGCTCTGCAGCAGGTAACTGCCCTCGGCTCGGGTGAGGATGCCGGGCGCGCTCTGCTTGGACGACACCGTGCCGGTGATCGCCCAGAAACTCGCGATCGCCATGACGACGACCGTGACGACCAGCACGAGGCGGCCCTGCGGGCGCGCGAAGCGTACGGGGACGTCGAGTTCTTCGGGCGATTGCAGCTTGGAAAGTGCCTTTTGGCGGAACTGCACGGACTATTCCTTCAACTGCATTTGTTTCGGTTCGGCACGGGGGAGGCCATGAACCCCGGAACCGGGCAGGTTCCGGGGTTCATGGGCGATATTCCGCTCAGAGACCGGCGAGACCGGTGACGGCGGAGGCGTTCACCGAAAGGCCGGTGACGTTGGAGGCCAGGCCGGGGACGCCGGCGACGAGGCCCTCGACACCCTGAACGGTCTGGAGGGAGGTGACGGCGCCAAGGACGTTGGTGACGTCGCTGGTCGCAGCGCCGGCGACGCCGCCGGAGATGCTGACGAGACCGCCGGAAACGGCGTCCAGCTCGGTGTCGGCGATCTCGCGGGTCTCAAGGTCGTTACGCATGATGCGCACCCTTCATTTGTTGGGGGGGGGGAATCCATTCCTGCGGCCATTCAGCAGGCCGTGATCCGGCCGTACTTCACGACTGCCGCAGCGCGGTGATCCAAGCACGCGAACGGGCTACCCGGCCAATTCTGTTGACGCCCTCACGTGCGCGGTTGTGTACCTCGGACAGCAGCCGTGCAGCTAATTTCACCGAACGGTGACACCTTCTCCGCAGGAACGAGTAACAGATCCGGGCGACCTTTCGCGTGCCGGGTATCAAACGGACAGAGCCGCACCACACGGACGGGATCCACCGGTGGGATCGAGGAGCAATGAAGGGGGCGCATCCAGGTCACGCGCACGATGTGCAGGTTTTCGACAGGTGCGATGACTTGATGGAGAGGGTGCGCCCACCGCGATATCCGACCCGGGGGCTCCCGGTGCCTACCCGATGTCGACGACCCGTGCCCAGTCGGGCGGCGAGTCGGGGACGTAGTCGGGATCGTCCTCGTCCCACGAAGGGTGTGACCGCCTCGGGAACAGCCCCACCACCGTCCGGCAGGGAGGCCGGGAGTCCGGCCACGGTGTCTGACCGTCGGTCAGGACCACGACCACATCGGGCGCCGGCCGCGCCTTGAGCGCCCTGGCGAAGCCCGTCCGCAGATCCGTACCCCCGCCGCCCATCAGCGGGATTCCCTCGGAGCTGCACAGCGGGTGCACGAAGTCGGCCGCGGCATCGCACGGCAGCACGCTGACGAGGTCCCGACGGCCGCCCACGGCGCGGGAGATGGCGGCGACCTCGAGGAGCGCACTGCCCAGCTCGGCGTCGCTGACGGAGGCGGAGGTGTCGATGACCACGGACACCCGGGGCGGCATCCGCCGCAGGCTCGGCAGCACCACGCCCGGCAGCCCGGCCGACCGCCGGGCCGGCCGGCCGTACGTGTAGTCCTCTCCGGCGCCGGAGGCGGACGCCGCCGAGCGGATGGCCGCCCCCAGCAGGTCTCGCCACGGCTGGGGAGGATGGAACGCCTCCTCCGCCCATCGCTGCCACGCCTTCGAGGCGTTGCCCGGACGGCCGGTGATGCCCTGCGCCACCCGGAACCGGACCGCGTCCCGCTCCTGCGCACTGAGCCCGTGCGCACCGTCCGGCCCGAGTTCCCACTCCCTGTCGAGACCGTCGGCGCCGCTGCCGCAGTCCAGCCAGGCATGCTCCAGCGTCCGCGCCCCGAGGGAGAACTGGCCCAGATAGTCCTCCATGAGCTGTCCGGGATCGAGCCCCAACGTCCCGGGCATGACGGCGCCTTCGGGCCGGACCAGACCGTCGCCGAACACGTCGTCGTTGATCTCGCAGTCCGCGGCGATGTTCATCCGCAGCCGCTCCCCGGGGCCCGTCAGTCCCTGCGCCCGCGCGACCCGGTCACCGCGCCCGTGATGGTCGCGCAGCAGATGCGAGACCTCGTGGACCCATACCCCGGCCAGTTCCTCCACGGGGGTTCGGTCGACGAACGCCGGTGAGACGTAGCACCGCCAGTACCGGTCGACGGCCATCGTCGGCACCCGCGTCGACTCCACGGTGTGCAGGGCGAACAGCGCCGACGCCAGATAGGGCCGCGCCCGCGCGGCCTGCAGCCGGGCGGCGAACAGCTTCTCGCGGTCCAGGGCCCTCTCCGCCCCGGATGCGCCCGCGCTCAACGGCCGGCCTGTGTGGCGAGCGCGGCCCGGGCCCCGGCCCGGTCGGCGCGCCGGGACAGGGACACCGCTCCGGCGAGCCGTTCGATGGACTCCGGTACGTCCCACTCCTCCTGGCGCAGCGAGGCGAGAGTGGTCGCGGGAACGACCACCAGGTCAGGGGCTCCCGTCTCCATCGCCCGCACCAGGAGCGCCCACGCCGCGTCCCAGCGGGTCTTCTCCGGGCGGGTGCGCACCGCGGCGACCACGCCGTCGAGCACGGCCTGGCGGAGATCTCCGCGCTCGGGCAGGACGGCGCTCTCCGGGTCGGCGAGCAGCATCTCGGGATCCGGGAGGTCCAGCCGGTCCAGACTCGCGAGCAGTTCAAGGCCCGGACCGTCGCCGACGGTTCCCCTGACCAGCATGGAGAGAACGTCCCGGGAGGAGCCGGCCGCGGTGGCGAAGGCGATCAGATGCAGCGTCATCTCCCAGCTGCGCGGCGACGGCCAGGGTCCGCCCCTGCGGGTCTCGTTGCTGGGCAACAAGTGGACGAGCTTGGGGCGGGCGGTGAGCAGCCCGCACACGGCGCGGCGGGCGAAGGCCACGGCCTCCGGCATCTTCGCCGCGTCGAGCCGGGGAAGCGTCGCCCGGGGCCAGGTCCCCCCGAGCCCGCGGACGACGACCTCGTGGTCGTGGACCCACTGAAGATGGACGAACCGGTTGGCCAGGGGCGGGCTCAGCTCCCAGCCGTCGGCCGCCGAGGCCCGTGGGTTGGCGGCGGCCACGATGCGTACCCCGGGCGGCAGCCGGAGGGCCCCGATGCGCCGTTCGAGGACGAGGCGGAGCAGGGCGGCCTGCACGGCCGGCGGGGCGGTGGACAGTTCGTCGAGGAACAGCAACCCCCGGCCGGCCCGTACGAGCCGTACGGCCCAGTCCGGCGGTGCCATCGGGACACCCTGTTCCGCCGGATCGTCGCCGATGATCGGCAGGCCGGCGAAGTCCGACGGCTCGTGCACGCTGGCGATCACGGTGGTCAGCGGCAGATCGAGGGTCTCCGCGAGCTGGGTGAGGGCCGCGGTCTTGCCGATCCCGGGCTCACCCCACAGGAGCACGGGCAGGTCGGCGGCGACGGCCAGGGTGAGGGCCTCCAGCTGGGGGTCGGGGCGTGGTTCGGTGGTGGTGTCGCGCAGAAGGGTCAGCAGGTCGCCGGCGACGTCGAGTTGGGACGGGGCGTATGAAGGCATGGGTGATCACCTGAGGGCTCGTCGTGAAGAAAGAAAGTGGGAGTGCCGGGAGTCGGCCCGGGTCAGAGGCGGGTGGCGTGCCTCGGGCGCGCGCGGTGCACACGGCGACGGCCGGGGCCCTGCCGCATACGGCCGGGTCCGGGGCCGATCAGACCGGCCCTGAACAGGCCGTAGGTCAGGCGCCGTTGGGAGGCCGCCTCCAGCTCGTCCCGCAGGGCGCCGTCTCGCAGCAGCGCCTCGGAGCCCAGCAGCCCCTCGACGACGGCCAGCGCGCCGGCGATGTCGCCGTGGTGCAGGCGCTCGCGGACGCCGTCGAGACAGTCCGGACGGCGGTGCGCCCGGTCGATGGCCTGGAGGCAGGGGAGTGGGGTGCCGGACAACGCGGCCAGCAACTCCTCCCGGCGGAGCTCGGCCGGATCGTGGTCCAGCGCGGACAGCACCCCGTCGACCAGGCCGATCCGGTGCCGGGCTCCCCGGCACTCCACGATGTGCGGTTGCCCCGTCCGGTCCGACAGCGACCGCGAACCGGCCGGTGGCAGACCGGGGACGAGTGCGGACGCGACCAGCGGGTGCAGCCGGTCGGCCTCGATCAGCCCGCTGCGGAGCAGCTCGAGATCGGGCAGCACCCAGGTCGCCGCATCGGGCAGCACCGGCAGCGCGGGGACGCCGCCGTCCGCGGGCGCCTCCGTGATCCGCATCGAGGGCGGTCCGGGGCCGTCCCGGTCCGCCACCAGGTCCAGGAACAGCCGTTGCCGGGCCCCGACGCGCACGCAGACGGTGCCGGCGGGCCGCCCCTCGGCGTGGAGCAGGATGCCCGCCTCGTCCGCCCATCGGTCGACGGCGCAGCGGAGATCCTGCGGCACCGCCCCCCGTGCCTCCGGGGTCGTCGGGGGAGGGTCGTCCTCCGACGGCGGCAGGGACCCGGACCGGGCCCGGAGCTCGTCCGTCCGGCGCGCGTCCCACAGGTGGCGATGCAGGTCGAGACGGAACCGCCGGCTCGGATGAGGGTGCGGATGACGGCGGGCGCTCGGCTCGGAGTGCGATCCGTCCCACAGCGCGAGGCTGATGCGCTGACCGCCGTCCGCCCACGCCGGCGGGGTCCGGACCACCAGGTGGACCGGGCCGGCGCCGTCCCGCCCGGAGGTTTCGTACCGGGTCAGGGCGACGGTCAGACCCGGGCGGAGCAGTCCGTCGGGAGCGACCCTCGGGAGATGCCAGCGCAGCAGGTCGGGTGCCAGATGGCGGAGATCGGCCCGTACTCGGGTGGCCAGTTCCCGGCCATGGGTACGCGACACGGACTTGAGGTCGAGATCGACGTCCACGCCGGCTGCGGCGCAGGCTCCTGCCCAGTCCCCGGCAGAGCGGCGGGCGGTCGCAGTCTCGATCATGGAGGGCGGCACGGCGAACTCTCGCACGCGCAGCCAGAAGGAAAGCGGGGAATTCCCATACGCGGTGTCAGTGAGCATCAGCACTCACCTTGCGCGGACGGGTCCCCCAATCTGCGGAGAGAATGAATAGTCATCGCGGTGATCATAGAGCCCCATGACCTCGATCTGCCAGGTGTTTCCGCCCGCGGGTCTGCCGGGGCCGTAGGGTGGGGCCATGGGAGACACACCGCACCGGTCCGGCGCATGGGGCCAGGGGCGCGATCCGGGGCGTCGGAGTATCGGCGTGCTCGGCTGGGCGTTGCCGGTCCTGGTGATGGTCGGCCTGTTCACGCTGCGGCCCTGGTGATCGGCGCCATGACGACGCCGCGCGATGATGACGACCCGTACCTGTGGCTGGAGGACCTGGAGGGCCAGGCAGCTCTGGAGTGGGTGGCCGAGCGGAACGCCGAGACGGCGGCCGCACTGACGTCGGACGCCGACTTCGCCGCCCTGAAGGAGCGCCTGCGCGAGGTGCTGGACGCCTCGGACCGCATCCCCTACACGGCGCGTCGCGGAGCGTTCCTCTACAACTTCTGGCGGGACGCCACGCATGTACGTGGCGTGTGGCGGCGGACGACGCTCGAGCAGTACCGCAAGGACGCCCCTCAGTGGGACGACGTCCTCGACCTCGACGCGCTCGCCGCCGCTGAGGACGAGAAGTGGCTGTGGGCGGGTGCGCGGGTGCGTCACCCCGAGTACGACCGGGCGCTGGTGTGTCTGTCGCGCGACGGTGGGGACGCCGTGGTGGTCCGCGAGTTCGACCTCGCCACGCGGTCCTTCGTCGAGGGCGGTTTCCAGGTCGGCGAGGCGAAGACGCGGATCGGGTGGATCGACGCCGACACCGTCTTCATCGGCACGGACTTCGGGCCGGGCTCGCTGACGGATGCCGGCTATCCGCGCACCGTGCGCCGGTGGCGGCGCGGTACGCCGCTGGAGGAGGCCGAGCCGGTCTTCGAGGCGGACGCGGTCGATGTGGCGGCCTCGGGTTGGCGCGACACCACGCCCGGATTCGAACGGGACTTCGTCGCCCGTTCCCTGGACTTCTTCCGCAGCGAGACGTACGTCCTCGGCGCCGACGACACGCTCGTGAAGATCGACGTCCCCGACGACGCCGACGCCTACGTCCACCGACGGCATCTGATCGTCACCCTGAAGTCCGACTGGCTCGGGCAACGGGCCGGTTCCCTGCTGGCGTTCGACTTCGAGGGCTTCCTCGCGGGCGACCGTACGGCGGCTGTGCTGTTCACCCCGGACGAGAGGACCGCCCTCGCCGGGCACTCGTGGACCCGGCACCATCTGGTCCTGGAGACGATGCGGGACGTCAGCACCCGCATCGAGGTCCTCACCCCCGACCCCGGCGGCGTCTGGGCGCGCACGCCGCTCACGGACGTTCCGGAGCTGTCGGCGGTCACCGTCGTGGACACGGACCCCGACCTCTCCGACGAGTACTTCCTGGATGTGTCGGGGTTCCTGCAACCCTCCACCCTGTACCGGGGAGAGGTCGGCGCCGACACCGAGATCCTCAAGCAGGCTCCGGCCCGCTTCGACACCGCCGGCCTGACGGTCGAGCAGTTCTTCGCCACCTCCCCGGACGGGACGCGGGTGCCGTACTTCGTCATCGGCCCCGACCGCGCCGTCACCGGCCCCGGGCCGACCCTGCTGTACGGCTACGGCGGCTTCGAGGTCTCCCTCACCCCCTACTACGGCGCGGTGAAGGGCCGGGCGTGGCTGGAGCGCGGGGGCACCTACGTGATCGCGAACATCCGGGGTGGCGGCGAGTACGGACCGGACTGGCACCAGGCCGCGCTCGGCGCCCGGCGGCCGCGCGCCTTCGAGGACTTCGCGGCGGTCGCCGCGGACCTCGTCGCCCGGCGCATCACCACCCCCGCCATGCTCGGCGCGGCAGGGGGCAGCAACGGCGGTCTGCTCATGGGTGCGATGCTCACCCGCCACCCGGAGCTCTTCGGCGCGATCGTCGCCCAGGTGCCGCTCCTCGACATGCTCCGCTTCCACAAGCTTCTCGCCGGGGCTTCGTGGATGGCCGAGTACGGCAATCCGGACGACGAAGCCGATCGCCCTCACCTCCGTGCGATCTCGCCCTACCACCAGCTCGCCGAGGACCGCGTCTACCCGCCGGTCCTCCTGATGACCTCCACCCGTGACGACCGTGTCCACCCGGGCCATGCCCGCAAGGCGGCCGCACGACTGCGCGAACTCGGCCACGAGGTCCTGCTGCACGAGAACACCGGCGGCGGCCACGCGGGCGCCGGCGACAACGAACAGGCTGCCCACAACGACGCCCTGGTCCACACCTTCCTGTGGCAGAGGCTCATGAGGGGGAAACGTGAAGAGCCCGCGCCTGTGCTGTGAGGGCTTGGAGTCGCCTCGTATCTTTTCCGTCAGCGAATTCCTACGAGTCGCGCGGTGACGGGCTTGTCGTATCGCTCGAACTCGTCGGTAACTCGTGAAAACGTTCGAGTTCCTGGCCTTGCGCAGTCCTGACCAGCCGGAACTCGACGTCGCCGTGATGGCCGAAGTTACCGTTCATGGATTCACGTGAGCGGGGTATGGTCGAGCCCGTTCGAACGCCTGGGCGTCCCTCGTCAATCAAGTGCGGTACATAGCACCACATTTGAAGGGACGGGGCGAACACCGGGAATTCCGATAGGGAGAGGGAAATCGGGGCACACTCGGACCCCACGTACGAAGACCGACCGAAAGATGTTCGAGGCGAGGCAAACCGATGGATGCTCCGACCCCCACGTCGGCCGACGGTGACAGGTCCGGCGTCAGTCCCGGAGCCGACTCCGGTGGCAGCAGTCGGGACGCGGGCTGGTTCGGTCGAAGCCCGCAGCATCAGCAGGACGGATCCGGATCACGGGACGCGAAGGAGCGCATACCCAGCCGCCCCGTCACCCCGATACGCCCGGTGGGCAACGGAGCCGACAGAAGCCGTACGGCACCTCAGCGACCGGCTCCCGCAGCAAGCCCGACCTCGGCCCAGGCCCCGGCCCCCGCGCCCGCCCAGGAGTCGAGACCGGCCGCCGCCCCCGCTCCGAGCCCGGCGCCGGCCGCCGCCCCCGCTCCGAGCCCGGCGCCGGCGCCAAGACCCGCCCCTGAGCCCGAGCCGCCGGCCGCGGTTCCTGCCCCGGCACCCGAGGACACGTCCGACGCCGGTCTTCTGCGCCGCACCATGGCCGAGATCGAGCCGATCGCCGACAAGGTCACCTCGTATTTCTACGCCCTGCTCTTCCTCCGCCACCCCGACCTGCGGAGCCTCTTCCCCGCGGCGATGGACACCCAGCGCGACCGGCTCTTCAAGGCGCTGCTCACCGCCGCGACCCATGCGGACGACACCGCCACCCTGACCACGTACCTGTCCCACCTCGGCCGCGGGCACCGGAAGTACGGCACCCTTCCCGAGCACTATCCGGCCGTCGGCGAGTGCCTCATCGGCGCCCTCTCCCGCTACGCCCCGGAGAGCTGGGGGCCGAGGACCCAGGCCGCCTGGGTGGGCGCCTACACCGCGATCTCCCAGATCATGATCGACGCGGCGGCCGAGGACGAGCTGCGCGCCCCCGCCTGGTGGCAGGCGGAGGTGGTCGCGCACGACATGCGTACCCCGGACATCGCGGTCGTGACGGTCCGGCCCGACCAGCCCTATCCCTTCCTCGCCGGACAGTACGCCTCGCTGGAGACCCCCTGGTGGCCGCGGGTCTGGCGGCACTACTCCTTCGCCTCCGCGCCCCGCTCCGACGGGCTGCTCTCCTTCCACGTCAAGGCCGTGCCGGCGGGCTGGGTCTCCAACGCCCTCGTGCACCGCGCCCGCCCGGGGCACGTGATCCGGCTCGGTGCCCCTTCCGGATCCATGACCGTGAACCACAGCACCGACAACGGACTGCTGTGCCTCGGCGGCGGCACCGGCATCGCGCCCATCAAGGCCCTGGTCGAGGACGTGGCACAGCACGGCCGCCGCCGCACCGTGGACGTGTTCTACGGCGCCCGCAGCAACCACGACCTCTACGACATCGACACCATGCTGCGGCTCCAGCAGTCGCACCCCTGGCTCTCGGTCCGCCCGGTCGTGGACGACGGCCCCGTGGGCCTGCTGTCCGGCGGCATCCCGGAGGCCGTGCGCGAGTTCGGCCCGTGGCACACGTACGACGCATACCTGTCCGGCCCGCCCGGGATGATCCGGCGCAGCGTCGACACCCTGGTGGGCATCGGCATCCCCACCCATCGCATACGGCACGACTCCATCGAGGAACTGGTCGGGGCAACGACTTGAGCACTTTCGAACAGACCGGGCAGCGGCAGGCGACGCCCCTGCGTACCACCCGCCCGGGCAGTGACGGCGAACATCAGGTCCAGCAGCGCATGGGCACCACGGAGCGCGCCGACAAGTTCTACGCCGATCAGGTTCTGGACCGACTCAACACCCGGATGCGGGAGTTCGTGGCGCGACAGGAGATGTTCTTCCTCGCGACCGCCGACAGACACGGCGAGTGCGACAACACGTTCCGGGCCGGCCCGCCCGGCTTCCTCCACGTCCTGGACGACCGGACTCTTGCCTACCCCGAGTACCGGGGCAACGGCGTCCAGGCCAGCCTCGGCAACATCGAGGAGAACCCGCACGTCGGCATCCTGATGATGGACTTCCTCCAGGACCGCATCGGTCTCCATGTCAACGGCACCGCACGGGTCGTGGCCGACGACGAGATGCGCCGCGCGCACGCCGGGCTCGCCTCCGACCCCGTGCCCGGCCGCCGCGCCCAGGTGTGGGTGCAGGTCGCCGTCGAGGAGGCGTACATCCACTGCGCCAAGCACATCCCCCATCTGCAGAAGATGCCGCTGCACGGCACAGGCCGCGCATGGGGAACGGACGACTTCAGGCGCAAGGGCGGCGACTTCTTCGGCGCCGCCGCCGAAGCGCCGGAGCGGGGTCCCTTCGTGCCCCCGCCCCGCGCGGACGCGGCGACCTGGCGGGCGGAGGCCGAGAAGGTCCTGGAGCGGGCCGAGCAGCGCGCGGCCGAAGCCGACGAGGCGTTCAGCGGCTGGTTCCGCAGGAACGTGTCCGTCTGATCCGCCCCACCCCGTCCGCCGCCGGTGTCCACCCGCGCCGGCGCCCAAATCCACTTGTCCCCCCGATGATCACGGGTTACGGTCCCCGGGCACATGGCGGGGGATCAGGGCAGGTGGGGGGAAGATGGCGGACAACGACACGGCGGTGCTCTCCAGAAGTGCGGTGGTGCGACAGGTCGTCGCGGGCCTGGTCCTCGTACCGGCCCTGTGCGCCGGTCTGTGGGTGATGGGCCGGACGATGGACTCGGGCGGCGTGAACAGCGGCTCGGGGCCTGCCTCGTGTTCGGACGGGAAGCCGGAGAAGGCGCCGGTGGAGCCGGGGCAGGTGCCCGTCACTGGGACGCAACTGTGCGAGGTGCTGAACCGTCCCGACCTCGCCGAGCTGCTGGGTACGCCGACGGAGCCGGTGAAGTCCGCCCACGGCAGCGAAAGTTCCTACGGGAGCGGCGACGAGAAGGTGGCCACGCCTTCGGCCGAGGTCGAGATCGGGACGTACACCGTGACGCTGTCGGCCACCTACGACGGCCGTCCGGTGGGCGGGGAGCCCTCGATCCTGTGGAACGACGCGCAGCCACGGAAGCTTCTCGGCCGCCCGGCGGTGCTCTACTCGGACGAGGCCATCAGAATCAGCTTCCGCCTCGACGGAAGCGACGCGCAGACCGGTCCCAGCATCCCGGCCCGCACCGTCGTCGTGGCCCAGGACGCCAAGGACAGCGGTGGATCCTTCGAAGTGACCCTGTGGCGCGAGGACGGCTGGGTACCGGACGACGCGGTGCTGCTCCGCATCGCCGAGAAGGTCCTGCCCACGCTCCCGGGATGGTCCGCCACCGGGTGACGGTCTCCGGCACGGCCGGTCATCGGGCGTGCCCGACCGCGGTCGCGGACCAGCCGCTCCGAATCCTCTCGCATGGCGGGGAGTTACCGCCCCGCCACCCCGTCAGCTCCAGGCCCCCGTCACTGGCCCACCCTGCCGTCGACGCACTCGCGCAGCAGGTCGGCGTGGCCGCAGTGACGGGCGTACTCCTCGATCCGGTGCACCATCAGCTCCCGCACCGGGGTCCCGTCCTCAGGCAGGCGCTCGCTCAGATCCGGGTGCTCGGCGAGCGCGGCGTCGGTCGCGGCCTGCTCACGCTCCAGGTCGGCGAACGCGGCGTCGACGACGGCCTGTTCGGCGACCGCACCGTGGAAGTCCGCGTCCTTGACGCCGTACAGCTTCGGCACCGGATCGCCGCTGATCCAGCTGCGCCAGTCCCGTTCCACCTCGACGAGGTGGCGGATCAGGCCGAGCAGCGACATCGTCGACGGCGGAACCGACCGTCGGGCCAGCTGCTCCGCGTCCAGGCCCTCGCACTTCATCCGCAGGGTCATGCGATAGCCCGCCAGGAAGTCCAGCAGCGTGGCAAGCTCGCCCTCCGGACCTTCCCCGTCGGTGTCGCGGGGGTCATTGTCCGGGTCGGTCCACATGTCGGGGTAGACGGTGGCCTGGGTCCAACGGGCGGGTTGCTCACTCATGCATCGCATGATCATCCGTGCGGACCGGGCTCGCAAGGGGTTTTCGCCCGCGCCCGGCCGTCACACCGGCCGAGGTCACCGTGGTCGCCCCGTGGCCGCCCTTCCGCCCGGCCGGCCCAGCCGAAATCGCGGGGTGTCCGAGGCGAGCCTAGGCTGAGGGAAATGCCCACCCCCGGGCCCCACGCCCGCACCGCGGAAGGTGAGGACCTTGAGCGCCTCCCCCGAAGAGCAGGAACGACTGGAACCGCGGGTGGGTCCCGAGCCCGACGCCGAGCCGGAGTTCCAGCCCTATCACCATCCGGCCGCCGGGTGGGGTGCGGCCAAGAGCGTGACACGGTTCATGGCACGCGAGGGCGCGCTGGTGGACGGGCCGCGGGCCATCATGAGGATGAACCACGAGAACACCGGGTTCGACTGCCCCGGGTGCGCCTGGCCGGACGACACCAAGGGCCTGCACCTGGACATCTGCGAGAACGGGATCAAGCACGTCACCTGGGAGATGACCCGCAAGCGGGTCGAGCGTGAGTTCTTCGCCGCCCACTCGGTGACCGAGCTGTCGGGGTGGAGCGACTACGACCTGGAGAACCAGGGCCGGCTCACCGAGCCGATGGTCTACGACCCCGACACGGATCATTACGTCCCCGTCAGCTGGAAGGACGCCTTCGAGCTCGTCGGGCGCACCCTGCGCGAGCTGGACTCCCCGCACCAGGCGTCGTTCTACACCTCCGGCCGGCTCGGCAACGAGGCCACCTTCCTGTACCAGCTCATGGCCAGGGAACTGGGGACGAACAACCTGCCCGACTGCTCCAACATGTGCCACGAGGCCAGCGGCCGCGCCCTCCAGGCGGCACTCGGCACCGGAAAGGGCACGGTAGACCTCAAGGACTGGGAGACCACCGACGCCCTCTTCATCATGGGCGTCAACGTGGCCTCCAACGCGCCCCGGATGCTCACGGCCCTCTCCGAGGCGTACCACCGCGGCGCGAAGATCGTGCACATCAACCCGCTCGTCGAGGCGGGTGCCACACGCACGATCATCCCGCACGACTTCAAGGACATGGCCACCTTCCACTCGACCCGGACGAGCACCCTCAACCTCCAGCCGCGCATCGGCGGCGACATGGCGCTCGTACGAGGCATGGCGAAGGCGATCCTGGAGCAGTCCGACTCCGATCCCAAGGCGCTGGACCGGGAGTTCATCGAACGCCACACCGCCGGCTTCGAGGAGTACCGCGCCCTCTGTGAGGCCACGCCCTGGGACGAGATCGAGAACCAGTCAGGGATCGGCCGCTCCGACATCCTCGCGGCCGCCCGCGTCTACCGTGAGGCCGACCGCAGCATCGTCAGCTGGTGCCTGGGCCTCACCCAGCACGAACACGGCGTCGACACCGTACGGGAGATCGTCAACCTCCTTCTGCTGCGCGGCAATCTGGGCCGGGAAGGAGCCGGGCCCTCGCCCGTTCGCGGCCACAGCAACGTCCAGGGCAACCGCACCTGCGGCATCGACCACCGCCCCACCGAGGAGTTCCTGGACCGGCTCGCCCAGGTCTGCGGGATCGAGCCGCCTCGCGAGCACGGGCTGGACACCATCGGCACCATCCAGGCGATGCACCGAGGCGACGTGAGAGTGTTCGTCGGCATGGGCGGCAACTTCGCCCTCGCCGCGCCCGACACCCCGTACACGTACGAGGCGCTGAGCCGCTGCGACCTCACCGTCCAGGTGAGCACCAAACTGAACCGCAGCCATGTCGTCCACGGGCGCCGGGCGCTCATCCTGCCCTGCCTCGGCCGGACCGAGAAGGACGACCAGCGCAACGGCGTCCAGAGCACCTCCGTCGAGGACTCGATGAGCATGGTCCACCTGTCCGTCGGCATGAAGCGCCCCGCCTCCTCGCACCTGCTCTCCGAGCCCGCGATCGTCGCCGGCATGGCCCGCGCCGCCCTGCCCGAGAGCCAGACGCCGTGGGAGTGGTACATCGAGGACTACGACCGCATCCGCGACACCATGGCCCAGGCCCTCGACGGGTTCGAGGACTTCAACCGCCGTGTGCGGCTGCCGCTCGGCTTCCGCATCAAGCAGCCCGCGCGTGAACTCGTCTTCCTCACCCCGTCCGGCCGCGCCGAGTTCTCCACCGCCGAACTTCCCGACGTCCTCCCGGACCCCGGGATGCTGGCGCTGGGCACCATGCGCTCCCACGACCAGTGGAACACCACCATCTACTCCGACAACGACCGCTACCGCGGCATCAAGAACCTGCGCACCCTCGTCTTCATGAACCAGGACGACATGCGCGAACGCGGGATCTCGAAGTTCGACCCCGTCGACATCACCAGCACCGCGAAGGACGGCAGCCAACGCCACCTCAACGGCTATCTGGCGATTCCGTACGACATCCCGCGCGGCTGCGCGGCCGGCTACATGCCCGAGATGAACGTCCTGTGCGCGCTCGGCGACTACAGCACCCAGAGTGACCAGCCGATCATGAAACACGTCAGGGTCACCATCACGCCCGCCGCCTGAATTCCGCATGTGATAGGCGCCCTTTATCACGTGATACGGAATTCCTCTTTGACGCACTCCACCGGCTTCACCGACGATTTCTTTCGAATGGAATGAAATTCGGGAGACAGGAAAAGGTGAGCCAGTGCCCTCAGCACCCTCCGTCCGGAGTCCGCTCCTGGACCGCTTCGGACGGGTCCACACGGACCTGCGGCTCTCGCTCACCGACCGCTGCAATCTGCGCTGCGCCTACTGCATGCCGGCCGAGGGCCTGGACTGGCTGCCCCGGACGGAGCTGCTCACCGACGACGAGGTCGTACGCCTCGTGCGCATCGGCACCATGCGCCTGGGCATCACCGAGGTCAGGCTCACCGGCGGCGAGCCGCTGCTCCGCCGTGGACTGCCCGGCCTGGTCGCTCGCCTCTCCGCCCTCACCCCGGCACCCGAGCTGTCGCTCACCACGAACGGCATCGGTCTCGCCCGGTGCGCCACCGCCCTGCGCGAGGCCGGGCTGAGCCGGCTCAACGTCAGCCTCGACACACTCCGCCCCGAACGCTTCGCCGAGATCACCCGGCGCGACCGGCTCGCGGACGTCCTGGAGGGCCTGCGCGCCGCGCGGGCCGCCGGCCTCGCGCCCGTCAAGGTCAACGCGGTGCCGGTGCGCGGGGTCAACGACGACGAGATCCCCGACCTCGTGGCCTTCGCTGTGGAGCACGGGTACCGGATGCGGTTCATCGAATCGATGCCGTTGGACGCGCAGGGCGCCTGGGACCGCGACCGGATGGTCACCGCCGAGGAGATCCTGGACCGCATCGGGGAGCGCTTCGCCCTCACCCCGATCGGCCGGGAGGGCAACGCGCCGGCCGAGGAGTGGTGGATCGAGGGCACGGACTCCGTCGTGGGCGTCATCGCCAGCGTCACCCGCCCGTTCTGCGGGACCTGCGACCGGGTCCGCATCACGGCGGACGGCCAGCTGCGCAACTGCCTCTTCGCCACGGAGGAATCCGACCTGCGCGGCCTGCTCCGCGGCGGCGCCGACGACGCCGCGATCGAGGCAGCCTGGCGCGCCTCGATGGCGGGCAAGGGCCCCGGCCACGCCATCGACAGCGCCGGCTTCCGCCGGCCCGCACGCCCGATGTCCGCCATCGGCGGATGACCCGCCGGGTGACCCCCGGCGCTCGGAACACCCCACCCACCGCAGCCGAGAGGTGCACGTAGTGAAGGCTTGGATCGACGAAGTCAAGGCCGAACTCGGCATCGACCTGGATGTCGATGTCGCCGAGCTGCTCGACTTGACCAAGGTGGTCGCTCATGAAGTCGCCCGCCCCGCCGCGCCGTTGACCTCCTTCCTGGTCGGCTACGCCGCCGCCCTGGCAGGAGGCGGCCCGGAGGCGGTCACGGAGGCCGGTGGGCGGGTGGCGGCCCTCGCCGAGCGCCGGGCGGGAGAGCGGGCGCAGGGGGCGGGGGAGGCGTGAACGGCGTGACTCGCGTGGCATCTCTCGACCGTCTCGACGCCCGGGCCCCCGTATCGGCGCCGGCCATGCCGTGGGAGGAGGCGCGGGCAGTCGCCCGAGCGGCCGCCGGGCAGCCCCTCCCGGCGGTCTCCCGGGGGCTGTCCGAGGCTCTCGGCCACGCCCTCGCCGAGCCACTGACCGCGCTCACGGACCTGCCGCCGTTCGACACGGCCGCGATGGACGGCTGGGCCGTGGCGGGACCTGGGCCGTGGCGGCCTCACGACGGCGGGATCCTGGCGGGCGAGCGGCCCGGACCGCTCGACCACGGCGCGGCCGTGCCCATCGCCACCGGCGCCTCGCTGCCGCCCGGCGCGACCGCGGTCCTCCGCCGCGAGCACGGTGAGCGGACGGCAGCGGACGGCCTCCTGCGCCACCGCTCCCCGGACCCGGTGGCTTCCGGCCGCGACATCCGGCCGCGCGGCCAGGAATGCCGGGCCGGTGAAACCCTCCTTCCGGCCGGTACGACCGTCACGCCGGCGGTGCTGGGCCTGGCAGCGGCCGCCGGGTACGACCGGTTGGCCGTGCACAGCCGCCCCACGGTCGAACTCCTGCTCCTCGGCGACGAGTTGCTCGATTTCGGTCTGCCCGGCGACGGGCGGGTCCGCGATGCGCTGGGCCCGCTGCTCCCGCCGTGGCTGGGCCGGTTCGGTGCCGAGGCGACCGGTGTACGCCGGATGGCCGACGCTCTCGGTCCGCTGAGCGAGGCCGTACGTCATTCCACGGCCGATGTCCTGGTCACCACGGGCAGCACCGCCGACGGTCCCGTGGACTTCCTGCACCTCGCGCTCGCCCGGGCCGGAGGCCGGCTGCTCGTCGACTCCGTCGCCGTTCGACCGGGCCATCCCATGCTCCTCGCCGAACTCCCGCCCGTGGCAGGCGGCCGCCCCCGACTCCTCGTGGGCCTGCCCGGCAACCCCCTGGCCGCCGTGGCAGGCACCGTCACCCTCGCGGCGCCGCTGTTGCACCGATTGGGCGGACACACCGACCGGGCTCCGCGCAGAGCCGAAGCCGCCGCGCCGCTGCCGGGGCACGCGCGGGACACCCGGCTGCTGCCGGTGCGTCTCATCGAGGGCACCGCGGTGCCGCTCGCCTTCGACGGCCCGGCGATGCTGCGCGGGCTGGCCCTCGCCGACGGCCTCGCGGTGGTCCCACCCGGTGGACTCGCCGAAGGCTCCGCCACAGAGGTTCTGGAGGCCCCCGGCCGATGACTCCGTACAGCCGCCCACGACGACGGACATGAACCATGCCGCACCGGCACGACATCGCCGATGACCCGCTACGGCTGCTCGCCGTGCGCGACACCCCGCTCTCCCTCGACGAGGTGTACGCGGCGGTGGGCGACCCCGCCGCCGGAGGCACCGCCGTCTTCGTCGGCACGGTGCGCGACCACGACGGCGGCAAGTCCGTCACCTCCCTGGAGTACACGGCCCATCCGGGCGCCACGGGCGAGCTGCGCCGGGTGGCGGAGAAGGTCCTCGCCGACTTCCCGGTCCGCGCACTGGCCGCCGTGCACCGGACCGGCCGTCTCGCGATCGGTGACGTCGCGGTGATCGCGGCCGTCTCCTGTCCGCACCGGGCAGAGGCGTTCGCCGCGTGCGAGAGGCTGGTCGACGACCTCAAGCACCAGGTGCCGATCTGGAAGCACCAGGTCTTCACGGACGGCACCGAGGAGTGGGTCGGCGCCTGCTGACGGCGGTGCCCGGCCTGCGTCGCGGGCGGAGGCCGGATACGCTGAAGCCGTACCCTTTGTCGCCGTTCGTGACTGAATGTCTGCCGGGAGTCACGTGGTCACCACGCAGCCCGTCGTCGTACCGCCGCCGAGAGCCGCCGTGTTCCTCGTGGCCACGCTGAACCCCGGCGGTGAGGCAGCCGTACGGGACGCGCTGGCCGACCTCGCCGGGCTGACGCGCTCCGTCGCCTTCCGTTCACCGGACTCCGTCCTCACCTGCGTCGCGGGCATCGGCTCGATGGCGTGGGACCGCCTCGTCGGCGGGCCGCGCCCGCGCGAGCTCCACCCCTTCACGCCACTGACGGGCCCCCGGCACCGGGCGCCGTCCACCCCGGGCGATCTGCTCTTCCACGTACGCGGTCGCCGGATGGACCTCTGCTTCGAACTGGCCCGGCTCATCGTCGACGCCCTGGGCGCCGCCGTGACCGTCGTCGACGAGGTGCACGGCTTCAAGTACTTCGACGAGCGCGACCTCCTCGGCTTCGTCGACGGCAGCGAGAACCCGGAGGGCGGGCAGGCGGACGAAGCCGTGTTCGTCACCGACGACGAGCCGCCCTTCCTCGGCGGCAGCTACGTCATCGTGCAGAAGTACGTGCACGACATGGCGGCCTGGCAGTCGCTCGGCGTCGAGGAGCAGGAACACGTCATCGGCCGCACGAAGTCGTCCAACGTGGAACTCCCCGACGGCGTCAAACCGGACGACTCGCACGTCGCGCTCAACACGATCGTCGACGACGACGGCACCGAACAGAAGATCGTGCGCGAGAACATGGCGTTCGGCGAGGTCGGCCGCGGCGAGTTCGGCACCTACTTCATCGGCTACGCGCGTACTCCCGCGGTGACCGAACAGATGCTGCGCAACATGTTCCTCGGCGACCCGCCGGGCCTCACCGACCGCATCCTCGACTTCTCCACGGCCGTCACCGGCGGCCTCTTCTTCGTACCCAGTGCCGACCTCCTCGGCGACCTGCCCGCCCCGGCCTCCGGGACCGCCCACCGCGGCGATTCCCTGCGCATCGGCAGCCTCAAAGGAGCCTGAGCGTCATGACGAACCCCGCCGCCACCGACAACCTCCACCGCGAACTCGCCCCGATCACCCCCGCGGCCTGGGCCGAGATCGAGGAAGAGGCGCGCCGCACCTTCCGGCGCCATGTCGCAGGGCGCCGGGTCGTCGACGTCCCCGCCCCGGCGGGCCCGGGGCTCGCCGCCGCCGGCACAGGCCATCTCGACGAGATCGACCCGCCCGCCCCCGGCGTCACCGCGCGGCTGCGCGAGGCACGCCGACTGGTCGAACTCCGCGTCCCGTTCACCGTGAGCCGGGCCGCCGTGGACGACGTCGAGCGCGGCTCGCACGACTCCGACTGGCAGCCCGTGAAGGACGCGGCACGCGCCATGGCCTTCGCGGAGGACCGCGCCGTCTTCGACGGGTATTCCGCGGCGGGCATCGAAGGCCTGCGGTCGCGGACGTCCAACCCGGAGCTGGCCCTGCCCGCCGAGCCGCGCGACTACCCCGACGCGATCAGCAGAGCCCTGACGTCGCTGCGGCTGGCCGGCGTCGACGGGCCGTACGCGCTCCTGCTCGGCGCCGACGCGTACACGGCGGTCAGCGAGACCTCCGACCACGGCTACCCGATCGCGGCGCACCTGGGCCGGATCCTGGGAGGCGACCCGATCTGGGCGCCCGCACTGCGCGGCGCGTTCGTCCTGTCCACCCGGGGCGGCGACTTCGAGCTGCTCCTCGGCGAGGACCTGGCGATCGGCTACACCGGGCACGACGCGAACAGCGTCGATCTGTACTTCCAGGAGACGCTGACCTTCCTGACGTACACGGACGAGGCCGTCGTCGTGCTCACGTCCTGAAGCCCCGACGACCCGAATCCCGCCCGCCGCGCTACGACGAGCCGTGGATGTCGCCCAGGGAGAGGACGACCGCGGTCGTGCGGCCGTCGGGCGCCTGGTAGGTCACCGTGTCGCCGGCGCGGTGACCGAGCAGCGCGTGACCGAGCGGGCTGTCGGCGGTCACCAGGGTCAGGTCCAGCTCCTCGGCCACCTCGCCGACCTGGAGCGTCGACTCCGTCCCGTCCGCGAACCGTACGCTGACGGTGCTGCCCACCCCGATCACCTCCGTCGCCGGTGCGCCCGCGACGGACGCCTCCCGGATCCGGCCCTCGATCTCGGCGATGTGCCTGTCCAGACGGGCTACCTCCGAGGCGCGCTGCAGTTCGTCCGCCTCGTCCGCCCTGTCGCCCACAGGATCCTCGCCCCGCAAGGTCGCGGCCGCCGTATCCCGTTCGGCGCGCAAGTCCGCGAGTTCCTCCTGGAGCGCCCGCAGAGCGACGGCGCTGATGGGCTCGGGTCCACCGGTCATTCCTGCTCCCGTGATACGCGGGCGAATCGGTCGTACAGGCAATTCAATTACCGCACTCCGCGGAGAGTCCGGCAAATCGCGGCCCGGCGGAACCGGCGGTCCATATGGGCGCCGCTAATGTGGCGGCCCATGAGACGTTGGCTGCCGCGGTCCGCGGTTTCCCGGCTTGTCTGTTCGGTGGCCGTCGGAGTGGTGACGGGCGTCGTCATCGGCGTCCTGGCCGACGTACCGCTGGGAGTTCTCGCCGGTATCGCCGTGACGGAGACGGGATTCGTCGTCGCCGGGTGGATCCAGATGTGGCCGCTGGACGCGGCCACCACCCGCCGCGACGCCCGGCGTGAGGACTTCCGGCCCGTCACGGACGAGGTCGTCATCGTCGCGGTCGCCCTGTGCGGACTTGGCAGCATCGTCGTCCTGCTCCTCCGCGGCGGAACCGACACCGGCCACGCCGCCGCCGCGACCGCGCTCAGCGGTGTGTTCATGGCCTGGGCCGCACTGCACCTGATGTACGCCACCCGTTATGCGTTCCTCTATTACGGCAATTCGGAGGGAGGGATCGACTTCAATTCCGATCGGCAGCCCGCGTACCGGGACTTCTTCTACTTCAGTTACAACCTCGGTATGACCTATCAGGTCTCCGACACCGACGTGTCCAGTCCGACGATCCGGGCGGTGGTGCTACGGCATTCGCTCCTGTCCTATGTCTTCGGTACCAGCATCCTCGCCACCGCCATCAATCTCGTCGTCGGACTCGTCACCCGCTGACGTCGCCCGGTACGGACCGGGACCCGGGCTTGGAGGGTCGGCCCGGTCGGCGTCAGACTCGGACGCATGAGATCCACGACGCCACGCTCGTCCGTTCCGCCCCTGGCCATCGCCTCATGACGTCCGCGGTCGTCGTCGGCGGTGGTCCCAACGGGCTCGCCGCCGCGGTCCTGCTCGCGAAGGCAGGCCTGGAGGTCACCGTCCTCGAAGCCGCCGACGAGGTCGGCGGCGGCACCCGCAGCTACGAGGCGATCCTGCCGGGGCTGCTGCACGACCACTGCTCGGCCATCCACCCCATGGCCGTCACGTCGCCCGCGCTCCGGTCGCTCGACCTGGAACGCCACGGGCTGCGTTGGCTGCTTCCGGACATCGACTGTGCGCATCCGCTGGACGACGGGTCCGCCGGCATGCTGCTGCGTTCCGTCGAGGACACCGCCTCGGGACTCGGCACCGACGGCAGTCGCTACCGGGCCCTGATGGAGCCCTCGGTACGGCGCTGGGAGGCACTCGCCGAGGACGTCATGGGCCCCCTGCTGCGGATCCCGTCGCACCCGCTGCTGCTCGCCCGCTTCGGTCTGCCCACCGTGCTGCCCGCCACAGCCCTCGCCCGCTTCTTCCGGACCCCCGCGGCGCAGGCCCTGTGGGCAGGCGTCGCGGCCCACGCCTTCCGCCCGCTGTCCCACCCGCTCAGCTCGGCGATCGGACTCGGCATCCTCACCGCCGGCCACACCGCCGGATGGGCCGTGGCCGAGGGCGGCTCACAGTCCATCACCCGCGCCATGGAGGCGGCGCTCCTGGAGCACGGCGGCACCGTCCACACCGGGGTACGTATTACCGACGCCGCGCAGATCCCACCCGCCGAGGTCACCCTCCTCGACCTCGATCCCGGCCAGATCGCGTCCGTGTACGGCGACCGCCTGCCGCCCCGTGTACGGACCGCGTACCGCCGTTTCCGCCGGGGCCCGGGTGCCTTCAAGGTCGACCTGGCCGTCGAGGGCGGCGTGCCCTGGAGGAACGAACACGCCCGGCGCGCGGGCACCGTGCACCTCGGCGGGCCGCTCGCCGAGGTGGCGCGGGGGGAGAAGGACGTGACGGCCGGCCGGATGCCGGAGCGCCCCTTCGTCCTCGTCGGCCAGCAATATCTGGCGGATCCCTCGCGGTCGGTGGGGAACGTCCACCCTGTCTATACGTACGCCCACGTTCCGTTCGGCTACGAAGGGGACGCCACCGAGGCGATCCTGCGGCAGCTGGAGCGCTTCGCCCCCGGCGTACGGGAACGCGTCGTGGGCATGCAGAGCAACCGACCCGCCGACTTCGCCACCGCCAACGCCAACTTTGTGGGCGGCGACATCCTCACGGGAGCCAAGACGATCCCTCAACTCGTCCTCGGCGCCCGCCCGGCACTCGACCCGTACGCCACCGGCCTGCCCGGGGTGTTCCTGTGCTCGGCCGCCGTCCCGCCGGGCCCCGGGGCTCATGGCATGTGCGGCGCCGGGGCGGCGCGGTCCGCGCTGCGGCACCTCGGCATCCCGTCCGACTGACGTGACGGCGCGCGGGCCGACCGGCCCTACTGGGGCGCGGGATCCCCGGGGAGGTGGTCCAGAGCGGCGGCGACATCGTTCTCTCGGGCGACGGCCGTCAGCGCTCGGGCCAGGACCGAACCGGGCTCCCGGGCGGTGACCACGAGACCGACCGGCACCGTGCGGGCGGGCTCGACCAGCGGCACCGCCCTCATGCCGTGCGGGACGCCGAAGACGTGCAGCCAGGTGTGCGGCACGACACTGGCCCACCGGCCCGTCCTGACGTGGGCGAACAGAGCGGCCACCGAATCGGTCTCGACCCGGGGCGACGGCTCCACCCCGGCCTCGGCGAACACCTCGTCCAGCACCTGGCGGCCCTGCATGGCACCCGTCAGCAGGCACAGGGGCAGCCGGGAAGCCTCCGCCCAGGTCGCCGTCGCCCGATGGACGGGCATGTCGGCGGCACTGGTCAGGAGCACGTACCGCTCCTCGTAGAGCGGGACCGACCGGAAGTCCTCCGAGAAACCCTTGTGCAGATACGTGATTCCGGCGTCGATCTCGAAGTTCCGCAACTGCCGGAGGATGTCCTGCGACTGGAGGTCCGCTATCACCTCCACCCTCACCAGCGGATGGGCGACGCAGAACGGGGCGGTCAGCAGGGAGACGGCGCCGACGGCGGTCGGGACCGAGCCGATCCGTATCGTGCCGCTCAACCCGCCGCGCAGGGCGCCGACCTCGTCCTTGAGGGCGTCGCGGTCGGCCAGGATGCGCTGCGCCCACACCACGATGCGCTCGCCCTCGGGCGTGAGGCCCTCGTACTTGCGGCCGCGCCGGACCAGCGGCACGTCCAGCTCCTCCTCCAGCTTCCGGATCGCCTCGGAGAGCGCGGGCTGAGAGACGTAGCAGGCCTGGGCGGCCCGGGCGAAGTGACGCTCCCGGGAGAGGGCGACCAGGTACTCGAGTTGACGGAACAGCACGTTACGGGTCTACCCGACCACTCGTCCGAAAGCCAGCCTCGGCCGCATGCCGCGGGGCGCGGCGGACCGCCCGGACCGTGGACGGTCAGGCCACGGGCAGCGGTTGCAGGCGCTCGGACCCGGTGTAGACGTTCATCGAGGCGCCGCGCAGGAATCCGATCAGGGTCAACCCGCTCTCCTCGGCCAGGTCGACGGCGAGCGAGGACGGCGCGGAGACGGCTGCCAGCATCGGGATTCCGGCCATCACCGCCTTCTGCACCAGCTCGAACGACGCCCGGCCACTCACCATCAGCACCGACTCGCGCAGTGGCAGCAGGCCCGACCGCAGGGCGTGGCCCACGACCTTGTCCACGGCGTTGTGCCGCCCCACGTCCTCCCGCAGACACAGCAGCTCACCGTCGGCGGAGAAGAGCCCGGCGGCGTGCAGGCCGCCCGTGGTGTCGAACACCCGCTGCGCCGCCCGCAGCCGGTCCGGCAGGGCGGTCACCACCTCCGGTCCGATGCGCAGCGGGTCCCCGGCGACGGACCACGCCGCCGTGGTGCGCACCGCCTCCAGACCGGCCTTGCCACACAGACCGCACGAGGAGGTGGTGTAGAAGTTCCGCTCCAGCGACGCGTCGGGGGCGGCGACGCCCGGGGCCAGGGCGACGTCCACCACGTTGTACGTGTTGCCGCCGTCGGCCGTGGCCCCTGCGCAGTACCGGATCCCCGCCACCTCGTCGGCGGCGTGCACCACGCCCTCGCTCGCCAGGAACCCTGCCGCGAGGTCGAAGTCGTCGCCAGGGGTGCGCATGGTGACGGTGAGCGGGCGCCCGCCGACCCGGATCTCCATCGGCTCCTCGGCCGCCAGGGTGTCCGGTCGGTGCGAGGACACCCCCTCCCGAACGCGCAGCACCCGCCGTCGTACGGTCACTCGTCCCATGGTCTGCTCCTCTCGACGGAGCCGTGCTCCGACGGTGTTGTGCGGTTGAGTCCGTTCGACGCTCCGTCGGGCGGGACCTGGGCCCGAGGCCGGGGACCGTGCCATGGGGGTCGCCGACGGCCCCGGTCCGACGGCCGACGATATGACCCGCGGCGAACCCCGCCGCGTTCCCACGCCATCAGGGAAGGCTCCGGCGGCTGAACCATGCGGTGATCACCAGGCACAGGAGCCCCACGGCCGCCAGGGCCGCCAGCAGGGCGGGGTACGGAGCGGCTCCGGCGGTCACCGCGAGAAGCAATGGCGTCAGGAAGCCGCTGTAGGTGGCACCTTGATACAGGATCGCCGTCGAGGGCACGGCCTTCGGAGTCGCCAGGCGTTCGATCTCGAGGAGCCCCGAGGCCAGGGTGAGGCCGTATCCGGCACCCAGGAGGACCGCCGCTGCCGGCACCAGGCCCGCGGAGTCCCCGTACACGGCGCAGGCGCCCACCAGAAGTCCTCCGATCACGGTGACCATGGAGACGATGGTCGCCCGCGCGCTGTGCGCGTGGTGCAGTCGGACGGCCAGCGGCTGGACGGCAGTACCCACGGCGAGCGTCAGCGCCGTCACCAGACCGCTGAACACCGGCGCGTATCCCGGAACGCGATCGGCGACCAACGAGGGCAGCACGACGTAGGCGACCGTGGCGGCGCAGAAGACGGCCGGACTCGCCGGCAGCACCACCCGCACGAAGCGGGGGTGCGTGACGGCCGCCCGGCGCAGACGGGCGATGTGCGGCGCCCACGGGACGACCGCGGACCGCGACGCCGTCTCCGGTACGGCGGTGGTCGAGCCGAGCACCAGCAGGGCCAGCAGGGAGTGGGCGAGGCAGGGCAGCACCATCGGCCGCGGCAGCCATTCGGCGAGGACACCCGCCGTCAGCGCCCCGGCGGCGAAGCCGCCACCCGTGGCGTACGTCGCACGGCGGGCGCCGGCGCCCGGGCGCTTCGCACCGGAGGACAGTTCCTCCAGCCACGTGGTGCCGGCGGTCAGGATGACGCCGGCCGCGACGCCGGTGGCCAGACGGCTGACGTACACGGCGTTCTGGGACATGCCCGCCGCCGCCAGGAGGGCGCTGGCGGCGGCGGACAGCACCAGCGCGAGCCGCACCACGCGCCGCCTGCCGAGCCGGTCCGCGAACGGGCCGCCGAGCAGCAGACCGGGGAGGAGCCCCAGCAGGTAGGTGGTGAACATGGCGGCGACCGGGACGGAGGGCCAGTGCTCCTGGGTCCGGTACACCACCGCGAGCGGGGTGAACTGGTTCGCGCCCCACCCGGCGGCGAACAGCGCGGCCGCAACCGGAAGCCAACCGCGCGCGGCGCGATCTGCGGGCATGGGGACAGGTCCTTTCGGCGCTCGGCGCGGGCTCAGTCGGAGTCGCGTGCCGGTTCCAGTCGGACCACCACACCCTTGGACGTGGGGCAGTTGCTGATGTCGGCGACGCTGTCGAGGGGGACCAGGACGTTGGTCTCGGGGTAGTACGAGGCGGCGGAGCCGGGGCTGGTCGGATACGCCACGACCCGGAACGCGGGCGCTCGGCGCTCGACACCGTCGTCCCAGACGCCGACCAGGTCGACCAGGTCGCGGTCGGCGAGGCCGAGGCCGGCCAGATCGTCGGGGTTGACCAGGACGACCCGGCGGGCGTTGTGGATGCCCCGGTAGCGGTCGTTCATCGCGTACGGGACGGTGTTCCACTGGTCGTGGGAGCGCAGCGTCTGCAGGATGAGGTGCCCCTTGGGCGCGCGCAGCATCGTGAACTCGTTGCGGGTGAAGACGGCTTTGCCGCTGGGGGTCGGGTAGACGCCCCGGTTGACGGGGTTGGGCAGGGTGAAGCCGCCGGGCCTGTCGACGCGGGCGTTGAAGTCCTCGAAGCCGGGGATCACGCGCGCGATGCGGTCACGGATCGTGCCGTAGTCCCGCTCGAACTGCTCCCAGGGGATGTCCACCGCGTCGCCGAGCGTGCGCCGGGCCAGACGCGAGATGATCGCGACCTCGCTGAGCAGGTGCGGAGAGGCGGGGGCGAGGCGCCCGCGGGAGGCGTGGACCTCGCTCATGGAGTCCTCGACCGTGTAGAACTGCTCGCCGCTCTCCTGGATGTCGCGGTCGCTGCGGCCCAGGGTCGGCAGGATCAGTGCCGTGTCACCGCACACGGTGTGGGAGTGGTTGAGCTTGGTGGAGATCTGCGCGGTCAGCCGGCAGTTGCGCAGGGCCTGTTCGGTGACGGCGCTGTCGGGGGTGGCGCGCACGAAGTTCCCGGCGACGCCGAGGAAGACATGGGCCTTCCCGTCGCGCATGGCGCGGATCGAGTTCACCGCGTCCAGGCCGTGGTGGGAGGGAGGCGTGAAGTCGAACTCGCGGCCGAGGGAGTCGAGGAACGCCTGCGGCATCCGCTCCCACACGCCCATGGTGCGGTCGCCCTGGACGTTGGAGTGGCCGCGGACCGGGCAGACGCCTGCACCGGGCCTGCCGACGTTGCCCCGCAGCAGCAGGAAGTCGACGATCTCGCGGATGCTGGGAACGCCGTGCTTGTGCTGGGTCAAACCCATCGCCCAGCACACGATCACGCTCTTCGCGTTCAGCACACGCCTGTGGACCTCCTCGATCTCCTCGCGGGTCAGACCGGTCGCGGCGATGACGTCGTCCCAGCGGATCTTGCGGGCGTGCTCCGCGAACTCCTCGAAGCCGGTGGTGTCGGAGTCGATGAAGGAGCGGTCGAGGACCGTGCCCGGAGCGGCGTCCTCCGCCTCCAGGAGCAGCAGGTTCAGCGCCTGGAAGAGGGCGAGGTCGCCACCGGCGCGTATATGGAGGAACTGGTCGGCGATCGGGGTGCCCTTGCCGATCACGCCCCGCGCCCGCTGTGGGTGCTTGAACCGCATCAGACCGGCCTCGGGCAGCGTGTTGACCGCCACGACCTGGCCGCCGTTGCGCTTGGTCTCCTCGAGGGCGGACAGCATGCGCGGGTGGTTGGTACCCGGGTTCTGCCCGACGACGAAGATCAGGTCGGAGTTGTGGATGTCGTCCAGCGACACGCTGCCCTTGCCGATGCCGAGGGTCTCCCCGAGCCCGAAGCCGCTGGACTCGTGGCACATGTTGGAGCAGTCGGGCAGGTTGTTGGTGCCGTACGCGCGGGCGAACAGCTGGAGCAGGAACGCGGCTTCGTTGTTGAGCCGGCCGGAGACGTAGAAGAGGGCCTCGTCGGGGGAGTCGAGGCGGCGCAGCTCCTCGGCGAGAATGCCGAGGGCGTCGTCCCAGCCGATCGGCTCGTAGTGCGAGGCACCGGGCCGCTTCACCATGGGCTCCGTGAGCCGGCCCTGCTGGTTGAGCCAGTAGTCGGACCTGCGGCCCAACTCCGCGATCGAGTGCTCACGGAAGAAATCGGCGGTGACGCGTCGAGAGGTGGCCTCGTCCGCGATGTGCTTCGCACCGTTCTCGCAGTACTCGTTCATATGCCGCTCACCGGGCGGGGGCTCCGGCCAGGCACATCCCGGGCAGTCGAATCCCTTGGCCTGATTGATGTTCAGCAGAGTCAGAGCCGTACGCCGCACGGACGTCTGCCCCAGCGCGTACTCCAGCGCGTGCGTCACGGCGGGAACACCGGTCGCCCAGGTCTTGGGAGGGGTGACCGAGAGGTCGTCGCTGGGGTCCTCGATGCTGGTCATGGTGGGGGTGTGCCTCTCTCTGTCGCGGCCCCGGGGACCGATACCGCTGTCCGGAGAAAAAGGCGGCGACCCTTTTGCTTTTTCGGTTCGGGATTTGCCTGCGATTATTCGAATCCGGCTGCGAGAGAAGCTTCCGTCGTTTCCCCTGCGGGTGTCAAAGAGGGCTTTTCGATGAGTCGATAGGTGGCGCTTATCGCACGGGAATGCCTCGTCAATTGCCCGGGGGCGGAGCATCGAAATGGCCCCGACGCCCCGGGGGTCGTCGATGCCGGAAGGCGGCAGGGCCACGCCTTACCGTGGGCTGATGCGATCCGTTCCCAGGTGGGCCCTTCTTTCGTCGGGGTGTGCCCCTGTCCTGCTGGCCGGAGGCTGGATGGTCGCGGCGGGCATGGAGGGGTCCGCCTACGATCCCGTCACCCAGACGATCAGCGTCCTCGCCGCGTACGGAGCCGCGGGATTCTGGGTGATGACCAGCGCCCTGCTCGCCTTGGGCGCCTGCCATCTGCTGACCGCCTGGGGGCTGCGCCCCGCCGCGCTCGCCGGACGGCTGACGCTGGCCGCCGGTGGAGTCACGGCGCTCGTGGTGGCGTTGCTGCCGGTGCCGAGCAGCGGGGGTTCCCTCCGCCACGGTTCGGTTGCCGCGGTCGGCTTCGTCCTCCTGGCCGTGTGGCCGGTTCTGGCCGCCGTCCGCGGCGGAGCCGCACCGTGGGGACTACGACCCGCGCCCGCCCTCGCGGCGACCGCCCTGATGGGCCTCGGCGCGGCCTGGTTCCTGGTCGAGATCAACCGCCAAGGCCCCGCCGGTGTCGTCGAACGCCTCGTGACCTGCATTCAGTCCGTGTGGCCCTTCGTGGTCGTCGCGTCCTGCCTCCTCCATCGCGAGAACGACACTCAGCGCGAAGTGACCGGGGCGGATCCTCACTCCCGTTGAGCGGCCGCACCCTCGCCCCGAGCCCCCGATTCGCTCAAACGTTCGATTCTTCGTCTACGCTGGAACCATGACCGCACCGCGACCCCAGATGCCCGGCCTGCAGGGCTCGCTCTTCGACCAGGGTGCCGACATCCGACCCGGCCCACTGGACGGTGTCCGGCGGGTCGCGCTCGACGGCGGGGCCTGGGTCGACCACCTGCCCGGGTGGTTCCACGGGGCCGACGCGCTGTTCGAGGAGCTGGCCACGGGCGTCCCCTGGCAGGCCGAGGAGCGCAAGATGTACGACAACGTGGTCGCCGTACCCCGCCTCCTCGCGTACTACCGCGAGGGCGCCCCCCTCCCGCACCCCGCCCTCGTCGAAGCCCGCGAGGCGCTGAGCGCCCACTACGCCTCCGAGCTCGGCGAACCCTTCGTCACCGCCGGCCTCTGCCTGTACCGCGACGGCCGCGACAGTGTCGCCTGGCACGGCGACCGCATGGGCCGCTCCGCCACGCAGGACACCATGGTCGCCATCCTCTCCCTCGGAGACCCCCGCGACCTCGCCCTGCGCCCCCGGGGCGGCGGCCCCGTCGCCCTCAGGCTCCCTCTGGGCCACGGCGACCTCGTGGTGATGGGCGGCTCCTGCCAACGCACCTGGGAACACGCGATCCCGAAGACGACCCGCGCGGTCGGGCCGCGCATCAGCGTCCAGTTCCGCCCCCACGGCGTGGGCTGACACACCGCAGCCCTCGCGGATGTCCGCCCGTGGGCGGTGTGCGCGGCCCTCGGGAAGGCGTGTCACCGGCACCGAATACCATGACCGCTCATGAGCGCGAGCGAGGACCGAAGACCCCTGGTCGACGGGCGTTTCCAACTGATCTCCCGACTGGGCAGCGGCGGCATGGGCACCGTCTGGCGGGCACGCGACGTCGCCCTGCAGCGCGATGTCGCCCTCAAGGAAGTGCGTCCGCCCGACCCGGCCATCGAGGAGGCGAACCCCGGACTGGCCGCGCAACTGCGCGAACGGGCCGTCCGCGAGGCGCGGGCCCTGGCACGGCTCTCGAATCCGCACGTCGTGACGATCCACCACATCGTCGAACCCCAGGACGGCTCGCACCCCTGGATCGTCATGGAGCTCGTCGAGGGCCGCTCCGTCTACGAGCGTCTCGCCGAGGGCCCGATGTCCGTCCCCGAGGTTCTCACCCTCGGGCGGGAGGTCCTGTCCGCCCTGCGCGCCGCGCACTCCGCCGGCATCCACCACCGGGACGTGAAGCCCGCCAACGTGCTGCTCCGCCCCGACGGCAGCGCCGTCCTCACCGACTTCGGCATCGCCGTGCTCAGCGAGGCGACGTCGCGACTCACCGCCACGGGCGATCTGATCGGATCGCCCGAGTTCATCGCCCCCGAGCGCGTACGGGGCGAGGAGGGCAACCCGGCCTCCGACCTGTGGTCGCTCGGGATGCTGCTGTACGTGGCGGCCGAGGGTCACCATCCGCTGCGCCGGGCCACCAGCCTGGCGACCGTGGTCGCCGTGCTCGACGACCCGATCCCCGCACCGGTGAGGTCCGGCGCGCTGACTCCCGTACTCACCCAACTCCTCGTACGAGACCCGGCGTCGCGGCCCGACGGGGCACAGCTGGAACAGCTGCTTGCCGATGCCACGTCCCGGCACTCCGGCACCTGGACCCCGGCGGAAGCGACCCCCGGCGCGTTCGGCCCGCCGCACCCCCATCCCGCGTACACGCCCCGGCCCGCCGCGCAGGCGTGGCCCACCCCGACCGTTCCGTCCCACGCCTCCCCGGCCGTCGGCGGCGGGTTCGGCCCGCCCGCGCATCCCGTACCGCCTCTCGCGCCTTCCCGCCCGCGCCGCCGGACCGCGCTGCTCGCCGCCTCCCTCGCGCTGGCGGTCGCCGTGGCCGTCGTGGGCGTCGTGAATCTGCTGCCCGACGGCGGCTCGGACGGTGCCAAGGGAGGCGCGACCCCGACGAACGCGAACAACGGCCCGACCCGGGGGATCGCCACGGGGCCCAGCACCGCGGCGTCGCAGCCCAGCACCGCCTCCTCGTCCCGCGGAACCCTCCTCACGACGGCCAACGCCCGTGCCGTCATCGAGTCGTTCCGCGAGGTCAGCGGTTCGACGACGATGAAGGAACTGACGATCTACGAGGACTACGCCCTGGCCGAGATCCCGACCCGGCCCGGGGCGAAGACCTATGACGAGTACGAGTACCGCAACGGGGTCGCCCGGAGGACCGGCCCCGGCGGAACCATCGACGGAGCCGACGAGCAGCCGTTCGACGTCTCCGCCATGCCCTGGGACGGCCTTCCCGCGCTGATGAAGCGCGGCGACAAGGAACTGAAGGTCGAGCGTCCGACCATGCGCTACGTCATCGTCAAGGGCTGGACCTTCAACGACGACCGCCCGACGCTGTTCTTCTATCTCATCAACGAGTACAACGCGGTCGGCTACCTCGCCGCCGACAGCAAGGGAAAGGTCGTGTCGAGCCACCCGGCGTCCTGACGGTCCCGCATCGACGCCGAGGAGAGGCGACGAAATCCGCACCTGAAGTAACTCACGACCACTGATTCGTAAGTTACTTCAGGGTTCTGCTTAAAAAAGCATGGCCTGCTGTCTTGCGTGCTGCCGTACCCGTCCGCAAGGATCTGTGTCCGGCCCGGGCCTCCATGGCCCCGGTCCCGCACGCCTCCATGTCTGGATGCCTGGCCGCGCACCGGTAACCCCCGTGCCGCCAGCCGGTGAACCGCCCGATCCGCGCGGCCGCCCGGATGCCCCCTTCGAGGCTCTCCCGCGCGACCCGGCGTCGCGCCTCTCATTCACCTACCCTCAGGCAAGGCAGAGATGGCACCACTGGCCCCGCGGGGACGACCCCGTACCACCACGCATCCGGTGGACCAGGTCCTTCCGCTCCCCACCCTCTCGCTCTACGGCTTCCAGCACGTCCTGGCGTTCTACGCCGGTGCCGTGCTCGTGCCGGTCATCCTGGGGAACAGCCTCGGGCTCTCCCGTCAGGAGCTCGTCTACCTCATCAACGCCGACCTGGTCACCGCCGGGATCGCCACCATCATTCAGGCATGGGGCTTCTGGCGGATCGGCGCACGGCTGCCGCTCGTCCAGGGCGCGACCTTCACGGCCGTCTCGCCCATGATCGCCATCGGGCAGGGAGCCGGTGGCGGCACCGCCGGGCTGCTGGTGGTGTACGGCGCCGTCATCACCGGCGGTGTCGCGACCTTCCTTCTCGCCCCGTTCGCGGGCAGGCTGAGCGCGTACTTCCCCCCGATCGTCACGGGCACCCTCCTCACGGTCATCGGCATCGTCCTCATACCGGTGGCACTCCAGGACGTCGGCGGTGGTGCGGCGCTGAGCGGCGGGCCCCGCTACGGGGACCACGTCAGCCTCGCGTACGCGGGAGGGACGCTCCTGTTCATCCTGCTGGTGGTGCGGTTCGGCGGCCCGTTCCTGCGCAGTGTCGCCGTGCTGCTCGGACTGGTCGGCGGAACGGCCGTCGCCTGGCTGCTCGGAGACGCCGACCTCGGGGCGGTCGAGCAGGCCGACTGGCTCGGCGTCAGCACCCCCTTCCACTACGGGCTGCCGCAGTTCTCGGTCTTCCCCATGCTCGCGATGGTCGTCGTCATGCTCATCACCATGGTGGAGACGACCGGAGACGTGTACGCCATGGGCGAGATCACCGACCGGCACGTCGACGGCGAGACGGTCAGCCGCGCGCTGCGGGCCGACGGCGTCGCCACGGTGCTGGGCGGAGTGTTCAACTCCTTCCCGTACGTGGCGTTCGCGGAGAACATCGGTCTGGTCCGGATCTCCCGCGTCACCAGCAGGTTCGTCGTGGTCGCGGCCGGCGTCCTCATGATTCTGCTCGGCCTCGTGCCGAAGGCCGGCGCGGTGGTGGCCTCCGTGCCCCACCCGGTGCTCGGCGCCGCGGCCGTCGTGATGTTCGGCATGGTCGCCACCGTCGGCATCCAGATCCTCGCCAAGGTCGACCTCAGGCAGGAACGCAACGCCGTCATCCTGGCCGTCAGTCTCGGCGCCGCGATGCTCCCGACCGCCGTCGCACCGTTCTTCGAGCGGATGCCGACCGAGGTACGGGCCGTCCTGGGCAGCGGGATCACCCTCGGCACACTCTCGGCGGTCCTCCTGAACCTCTTCTTCCACGCGTTCGAGAGCCGTCGTAAGCGGGAGGACATCGACTGGGACGGACTGGCCGCGTACGAGGACGGGACGGGTCCGCAGACCGGCACGGCCCGCTGACAACGTCCTGTGCCCGGCGGAGCCCGTAACTCCACGGAAGCGCGCTGCTCCGCCGAGCCGTCACCCGAGGTGATCCGTACATGTCCCACCCTCCGTTCTCTCCCGACCATGCCAGGGCCGCCCGTCTGCGCATCGGCCTGGCTCCCGAACAGGTCGTCGCCGCCATGGGACAGCTGGGCGTGCATCGCCCGGTGGCCGCCGTCCTCTCCTGGGAGGCCGGGGTCGTGGCGCCTTCGGAGGTCGAACTCTTCGCACTGGCCGACGCGTTGTGGTGTGCCGTCCCGGAACTCATGGCGCTGCGACCGAGATCCCTCCGCGAGCACCGGCTGGCCAGGAAGTTCACCGCGGTGAGGCTGGCCCAGCGCATCGGCATGGACGCGGACGCGTACGCACGCGCCGAGCAGGACCACCGCTGGGGCGGAACCGACCGGCAGACCCTGTGCCTCGCGGACGCCCTGGGGCTCGAGCCGGACGAACTGCTGAGCGTCATTCGTCGCGCGGGCGACCTCGACGGCCTGCTCCGCCAGGCCGTCGAAGGCCGTTGGAAGCAGCACACCACCTCGCTCGCGCGGCTGGCCGGCGCACCCGAGCGCCGGGTCGCGCAGGCGCTACGGACCCTGCACCAGGAGTACGCCGCCTTCAACGAGCGCTACATGGGCCATGTCGTCGCCCGCAGCGACAACGCACGGCTGCGGGAGATCGCCACGGAGCGGGCCGGTTGGCTGCACAACCTGACGGACCGCTTCCTCCACCTCGTCGGCCACGACGCCGGACCCTCGCTGTGAGTGGTGGGGGACGGGCGGCTCGAAAAGTCTGTCGCTCCACCTCCCCGCATGGTGCTAGAGACTGTCGACATGGAGTTCTTCTGTTATCACCGAGACAGGCCCGCCTCCGAGGTGTTGCGGCACGAGTTGCTGGAGGACCACTGGTCCTACATGGACGAGTACGCGAAGGAGATGATCGCCCGCGGCCCGACCCTCACCGACGATCGCGAACTGCCCACCGGCAGCGTGCACATCGTCGACCTGCCGGATCCTGCCGCCGCTCGCGCCTTCGCCTTCGACGAGCCGGGCTACCAGGCCGGGATGTACCGGGACGTGATGCTGCGCCGATGGCGCAACCTGCTGGGGCGCACCATGTGGGACTTCCCCGGCGGCCGCGAGGGTGACGATCGCTACCTGGTGCTCGGTCTCGGCTCGGGGCCGGCCGCCGACCTCGCGCTGCCGCCCGACCGGGACGAACTGATCGCGTACGGGCCGCTGCTGTCCGACGACGGCAACACCTGGCTGGGTACGGCCGCGCTGGTGCGCGCCCCGGACGCGGACACGGCCCGCGCCGTTTTGACCCCGGACCGGTACGCCGACATCGAGGTCCACAACTGGCAGTTCGGCGGGCGTCCGTCATGAGCGGTGACGATGATGCCGTTGCGACGTTCACGGCCGCCGACGGGACGGAACTCGCCTACCACGTCAGAGGTGACGGCGAGCCGCTGCTGTGCCTGCCCGGCGGGCCGATGCGCGCGTCCGCGTACCTCGGAGATCTCGGTGGGCTGTCGCAGGGGCGGCAACTGGTCATGCTCGACCTGCGCGGCACGGGCGACTCCGGCATCCCCGCCGATCCGGCCACCTACCGCTGTGACCGGCAGGTCGATGACGTCGAGGCTCTGCGGGAACACTTCGGGTGGGACAGCGTCGATGTCCTCGCGCACTCGGCGAGCGGCGATCTGGCCATCCTCTACGCGGCCCGGTACCCGCAGCGCGTCCGCACCCTCAGCTTGATCGCGGCCCGCGCCCGCGCGCTCGGTGTCGACTTCACCGTCGAGGCCCGGCGCGAGGTCGTCGCCCTGCGCGCGGCCGAGCCGTGGTTCGCGTCGGCGCGCGATGCCTACGAAACTATCTGGTCCGGATCCGCGACCGACGCCGACTTCGACGCCGCCGTCCCCTTCTTCTACGGCCGTTGGGACACCGTCGCCCAGGCTCATGCCGCAGCCGACGTCGAACAGACCAATGAGCAGGCGGGGGACATCTACGCGTCGCCCGGCGCCTTCGACCCTGCCGCTGCCCGCGCCGCCATCGCCCGCTTGGACGCGCCGGTACTGGTACTCGCAGGGGAACTGGACGGCGGCCCGCGCCCTCATGTCGCCGCCGACATCGCGACGTTGTTCCCCCGGGCCGAACTCGCCGTCCAGCCGGGCGCCGGCCACTTCCCGTGGCTCGACGACCCGGCCGCCTTCACCCGGACCGTCACGGCCTTCCTTGCCGAAGGGGATGAATCGATTCACTCGCGCCAGGTCGATATGCGGGGGCTCTCGACCTGACCCTGTTGACGCAACCCGTGCTCCATGCATAATGTCCCGCCCAGGCCATGTGAAACCATTCACTCTCGGGCGGTGCACCATGCAACGCGTCTGTTTCCTCCTCAAGGTCCGTGAGGACCGTCTGGAGGAGTACCGCGAACGCCACGCCGCCGTGTGGCCCGAGATGCTCCAGGCGCTCTCGGCCACCGGCTGGCGGAACTACTCCCTCTTCCTGCGCGACGACGGCCTGCTCGTCGGCTATCTGGAGACCGAGGACTTCCGGGCCGCCCTGGCCGGTATGGAGGCTGCCGAGGTCAACGCCCGCTGGCAGGCCGAGATGGGGCCCTTCTTCGAATCCCTCGACAGCTCACGACCCGACGAGGCGATGAAGCCGCTCACCGAGGTGTTCCATCTCGCCTGACGCCCCTCGCGCCGGAGCGACGTACGCTGCCCGTCGGCTGCCCGACGATACTGTGAAGGCAATCCCGCCGCCCCGTCTCCCAGGAGGTCCCTGTCCGATGGCCCAGCCGGTGGGTATCAAGGACGTCGCACGCGCCGCCGGAGTCGCCGTGGGCACGGTCTCGAACGTCATCAACCGTCCCGACACCGTCGCGCCGGGGACCAGGGAACGGGTCCTCTCGGCGATCGACCGGCTCGGCTACGTCCGCAGTGAGTCCGCGCGCCAACTGCGCGCCGGCCGCAGTCGGATCATGGGGCTGCTCGTCCTCGACATGGGCAACCCGTTCTTCGTCGACGTCGCGAGGGGCGCGGAGCGGGCCGCGCGCGAGGCCGGACTCGGCGTCATGGTCTGCAACAGTGCGCAGAGCCCGAGCGAGGAGGCCGAGTACCTGTCGCTCTTCGCCGAGCAGCGGGTCCGGGGCGTGCTCCTGACCCCGGCCGACGCCACCGGCCGCAACATCAAGGCGTTCCGCCGCCACAAGATCCCCTTCGTCCTCGTCGACCGGGTCGCCGAGGACGCCACCGAGTGCTCGGTCTCCGTCGACGACGTGGCGGGAGGTGCGCTGGCCGTACGCCATCTCGTGGACGCGGGGCACCGCTCCATCGCCTACGTCAGCGGCCCGCCCGGCCTCACCCAGGTGTGCGACCGGCGCACCGGCGCCCTCGACGCGCTCGCCGAGGCCGGCCTCGGCCCGGACGCCCTGCGGGAGCTGCCCACCGAGCGACTCGACGCCGCCGCCGGCCGTGACGCCGGAGCCCGCCTGCTCGGGCTCGCAGACCGTCCGACCGCCGTCTTCTGCGCCAACGACCTGCTCGCCCTCGGAGTGCTGCAGGCCATGTACGACGCCGGCGTCCGCGTCCCCGACGACCTCGCGATCGTCGGCTACGACGACATCGAGTTCGCGGCCGCCGCGGCCGTCCCGCTCACCTCCGTACGGCAGCCCGCCGTCACCATGGGGAGCCTGGCCGCAGAGCTCCTGCTGGAGGAGTCGGAGGCGCAGGCCGGAAAGGGAGAGCACGAGCACCGTCGGGTCGTCCTCCAACCCGAACTGGTCGTACGGCGCTCCAGCCTCTCGGCCCGCTGACCGGGTTCCTCCAGCCGCTCCGCCGCCGATCGGCGGTTGTGCCGTCTCCCACGTCCTCGACCGCGAACAACTCCCGGACGCGCTGACGGAGAAGCACCTCAAGGCAGTCTTCGTCCGCGCCGACGGCTGACGCGTTCCGTCCCCCGTCCACCACCCGGCCACGCCCCGTCCGTGGTGCGAGTCGTCGGTGCGCGTGTGCTGTTCGGTCGGCCTCGGCGGCTCCTTCGTCGACCATCGCCGGCTGGTCGACCCGGCTGCGACGCGTGTCCGGAGTGATCGGTTCCGTGATCACCGTCACTCTGTTGATTCGTGGTCCGTGTCAACCGGACGCCTGGTGCCAGGCGTATGCGTGGTGAAGCGAAAGATCCGGGAGTGAGTGTTGACCGTTGAGGAGTTCGAGGCGTTCTACGAGCAGGCGGTCGCGCGACTCACAGGGCAGCTGTACGTGATGCTGGGCGATCTGCACGAGGCTCAGGACGTCGTACAGGAAGCGTTCGTCAAGGGATGGAGCCGACGGCGGCAGCTCGATCGCGACGGGCAGCCGGAGGCGTGGATCCGTACGGTCGCCTGGCGCCTCGCGGTGAGTCGTTGGCGTTTCCGCAGGCGAGCGTCGGACGCCTGGGATCGCGCGGGCGCCCCGCCGCCCGTCGAGGGGCCGGGCCCCGAGCACGTCGTGCTCATCGACGCGCTCCGTGACCTGCCCGCTCAGCAGCGCCGGACGGTGACGTTGCACTATCTGTGCGATCTGAGCGTCGAACAGATCGCCGGAGAGACGGGGCAGTCCGCCAGCACGGTCAAGACACACCTCGTCCGCGGCCGGGTCGCCCTCGCCGATCGTCTGCAGCCCCGGCACATCGAGGAGGACCCCGGTGCTTGAACCCCAGGAACCACAGGACCCTCTGCGCGAGATGTTCCGGCAGGCAGCCGCCTCGGGACAGTCCCGCGCCCGTGCCGTTCCGGTCGCGCGGATCGCCGAACGCGCCAGACGCGCGCACCGGCGCCGTGTCGCCGTCGCCGCCGGGGCCGCGTGCCTGCTCTTCGCCGGCGGCGGTGTGACCGTGGCGGCTCTCCTGTCGGACACACCGACTCCCGTCGGCCCGGCCACCAGCCCCTCGCCCGATGCGCCGTCTCCCGCGGAGACCACCCGGCCGCCACTGAGCAGCACGACATCGCCGCCACCCACCGGCGAGGGCATCTCCGGCACTCCGTCGGCCACCCCGACGTACCCGTCGGGGCGGGCGACCACCACGGCCCCCTGACGTCCGCGGCCGTTCACCGCGACGCGTCGTCGCGCGATCCGCCCTGCCTTCCCACACCCATGAGAGTCTCTTATGTCTGTGATATCCCCCCGGTCGCGGGAAGAGACGACGTCCGGGCCCCTGCCCTCCTCCCGCCCGGACCCGGTCGTCCGTCGCTCGGCCCGCCTCCGGCTGAGCGCCGAGGACCGGGACGTGCTGTGGCTGTTTCTGCTCACCCGCACAGCCATATGGACCACCGCCTACTGCGCGCGATGGCTCTTCCCCGCCGATGCCGACGCACGTGACCCGGGCTCCGTCCTCGCACCCTTCGAGCGATGGGACTGGGGCCACTTCCTGAACGTGGCGCGCGACGGCTACTTCCCCGCGGGAAACGGCCCATGGGACGCCGACTGGGACAACCGCGAGGCGTTCTTTCCCGGCTTCCCCCTCGCCCTACGCGCCGTACACACCGTCGTCCCGAGCTGGACCGCGGCCGGACTGCTGATCTCCTTCGTCGCCGGCGCCATCGCCGTTCTGGCACTCGCGCGGGTCGCGCGCCTGTACCTGCCCGACGCGGGCGCCGGCCGGCGGACCGTACAGCTCCTGCTGCTCTCGCCGTGCGCGATCTTCCTCGCCACCGGCTACAGCGAGTCGCTCTTCCTCGCCCTCGCCCTGCCGGCCTGGCTCGCGGCCCACCGCCGAAACTGGCCCCTCGCCGCCACGCTGGCCGCCCTGGCCACGACCGTACGCATCAGCGGTCTCTTCGTCGCCGCCGCCCTCGCCCTCCACTTCTTCCTGACCGCCCGCACCCGCGCCGACCGGCGAGCGCTGCCCTGGCTCGCCCTGCCGGCCCTTCCCGCCGTCCTCTACGCCTGGTACCTCCACTCCCACACCGGCGACTGGATGGCGTGGAAACACGCACAGGAACGCGGGTGGTACCGCCAGTTCCACGCGCCGTGGGAAGCCTGGAGCAACACCTGGGAGTCCGCGTTCGACCACGTCCAGACCACCGGCTACGCCTTCATGTTCCAGGCCGAACTCCTGGCCATGGCCGTCGGACTGGCCCTGGCGGCCCTCCTGATCCGACGCCGCCGCTGGCCCGAAGCCGCCTACATCGCCCTGAGCCTGTGGGCGCTCGGCACCTCCTACTGGTACACCTCCATCCCCCGATCCACCCTTCTGTGGTGGCCCCTGTGGATCACGCTCGCCGCCTGGAGCCTGCGCTCACCCCGGTTCAGAACCGCGTACTTCTGCCTCGCCGCGCCCCTGTCGACGCTGTTCGCCCTCACCTATCTGACAGGGCGCTGGGCAGGCTGACACTCCGACGATCTTGATCGGGGTCGGAGGCAACCCCCGGTTGCGGGGCCACGTCCTAGAGAGCGTGATCGAGCTCTACGACTCCGACTCTCCCGGCCCCGACACCGACGAAGAGACCGTGCGCCCGGGCCCGTTCCGGCGCCACGCGCTCTGGGTGCTGGGCATCACCGCCGCCGCGGTGGCGGCGGGGTGGGCCACCTCTCTGTTCCGGATCGGGTCCGAGCAGTACGGACTGCCGCCGGCCGCTCCCGGTGCGCTGTGGCCGTACCTGGCCGCCTGGGCCGGGATCGGCCTCGTCGTGGCGGGGGTCCTGCGGACCGCCGCCGCGAAGGTTCCCGTCTACGCACCCGGACGGATCGCGGCCGCGCTCATCTACGGGGGCACCCGGCTCTCCCTGGGCTGGCGCCCGGAGGCCCCCTTCCTCGCCGGGACGGCCGCGGTGGCGCTGATCGCGGCGGCCGTCTGGTGCGCCCTCGCGCTTCGCTCCCGTCAGCGGGCGCCGAAGGAGTGCACCGCCGTCGAGCGGTAGGCCCGTCCCGGACCACGCCCTGCCGTACAGTGCCCGGCACGGAGCCGCCTTCCTTCCACCGGAGCGGTGCCGGCCGCACCGCATTCGAGCGCTCATTGAGAAATTCCCGCAGAATTTTTCGTACTTTCGGTTATCGAGCGCACGCCTCGCGGTCTCCCGGGTGTTGGGCATCGACAACAGGCAGGACGGACAGGGTGGATCAGGGCATGGGCGCACAGCACGGTACGGAGCTGGTCAGGGCGGCGCAGAGCGGGGATCTGCGGGCACAGGACCGGCTCATCGCCACCTACCTGCCCTTGGTCTACAACATCGTGGGCCGGGCGATGAACGGCCACCACGATGTCGACGACGTCGTGCAGGAGACCATGCTGCGTGCGCTCGACGGGCTGGGCGGCCTGCGCTCGCCGGACAGCTTCCGGTCCTGGCTCGTGGCCATCGCCATGAACGGCATACGCAACCACTGGCGCGCGCAGCAGTCCGGCCTCCGGCCCGATGTCCTCGACGACGCCCGTGACCTCGCCCACCCGGGCGCCGACTTCGTCGACCTGACCGTGGTCCGGCTGAACCTCTCCGGCCAGCGGCGCGAGACCGCCGAGGCGACCCGCTGGATGGAGCCGGACGACAGCGCCCTGCTGTCGCTGTGGTGGCTGGAGTGCGCGGGCGAGCTGACCAGGCACGAGGTGGCGGCAGCGCTCGAACTGACCACGGAGCACACCGCGGTCCGGGTGCAGCGGATGAAGGCGCAGCTGGAGGCCGCCCGCGTCGTCGTACGGGCTCTGTCGGCACAGCCGCTCTGCCCCACGCTGCGGTCCGAGCTCGGCGGGTGGGACGGCCGTCCGTCCGCGCTCTGGCGCAAGCGCATAGCCCGGCACGCCCGCGCCTGCGCGCACTGCGCGGGCCTGTGGAGCGGCCTCGTCCCGGCCGAGGGTCTGCTCGCCGGACTGCTGCTGGTGCCCCCGGCGGGGCTGCTGCTCGCGAGCGTCCGCGAGAGCGCCGGCTTCGGGCTCGCCGCCGCGACCGGGCCGCTGCCGGCGGCGCCGTACGCGAGCGGGGGTCCGGCCGCACCGGAGGGGCCGTACGCGAGCGGCGGTCCGGCCGCGCCGGAGGGGACGTACGAGGCCGCCGTGACGGAGACGGCGCACATGCCCGCCGTGTCGGAGGGAGCGCGCCGGCCCGCCGCGACGGGTGGGCGGCACAAGGCCGGCGGGTCGCGCGCAGCGCAGGGCAGCCGCGGCGACCGCCGCAGGCAGGAGCAGCAGAGGAAGCGCGGTCGTCGCCGTGCCGTCGTCGCCGCGGGTATAGCCGTGGTCGCCGTCACCGGTGGGTCCTTCTACCTGATCACCGGCCCCCAGGACGACGTCGAGGCCCTGGACGCCGTGGACGCGACGCAGGCGGGGGCTCCCGGGGCCGCCCTGTCCGTCTCGCCGTCGCCGACCACCGCCTCCGCCTCGGCCACCGCCTCGAAGTCCACGACGCCGAGCCCGAGCAAGAGCGCTTCCCCGTCCGCGAGCCGGACCGCCACGCCCCGTCCCACGAAGCCGGCCCCCACACGCACCACCTCACCCGCGCCCAAGCCGAAGTCCACGCAGACGACGGGCGGTTCGGGCTCCGACTCCACCGCCGGCGAGGTGGTCGCCATCGTCAACTCCGAGCGCGCCAAGGCGGGGTGTGGTCCGCTGACCGAGAACTCCCTGCTGAACCAGGCCGCTCAGGGCCATTCCGTCGACATGGCGGCACGGGACTTCTTCGACCACACCAACCCGGACGGAGACGGCCCGGGCGAGCGCGTCACGGCCACCGGATACCGCTGGTCGACGTACGGCGAGAACATCGCGATGGGCCAGCGCACCCCGGCGCAGGTCATGGAGTCCTGGATGAACAGCCCCGGCCACCGGGCGAACATCCTGAACTGCTCCTTCAAGGAGATCGGGATCGGCATCCACAACGACGGCGGGCCCTACTGGACGCAGGTCTTCGGAGCGCGCTGACAGCCGGCGGCGCACTTGTCCTCGGTCCCGACGGGTGAGTCCGGCGGGCGTCGCCCGGTCACAGCCATCCGCAGCGCTGCGCCTGCAAGGCCATCTGGAAGCGGTTCGCCGCGCCCAGTCGGGCCATCAGGATCTGCAGGCGGCGGAAGAACGTGCGGCGGCTGATGCCCAGCTCGCGGGCGATGACGTCGTCACTCGCGCCGCCCGCGAGCAGCCACAGCAGGCGGCGGTCGGCCGGTGGCAGGCCGCCCGGAAGGCTCGTGCCGCCGTGGAACGGCAGGGCGTTCTGCCAGGACTGCTCGAAGAGCGCGATCAGTGCGGAGAGCAGACCGCACGGCTGCACGACCAGCATGGTGTTGTGGACGTCGGCCTCCTTGATCGACAGCGACACGAGCGCGTACGCCTCGTCGATGATCACGAGCTTGACCGGCAGCGACGGCAGCACCCTCGCCTGCTCGCCGGCCTCGATGCACGGTTCGATGGCCTCCTTCAGGTGGCCCGGATGCTCCAGCGACTCCCGCGAGTACACGACGCGCTGCCGCACGCCGCGGGCGAGCGTGGCCAGCGCGTCCTCCGTCGCGCCGGGCAGGGGGAAGTACGGCGGCGACTCGAACTGGCGGATCTCGTCGCGGGCGCTGGCCCACGCGTGGCGCATCCTCGGCCCGACGGCGTCCCCGGTGACGACCTCGACGAGATGGTCGTTGTACGCGGCGAGCCGTTGACGCCGGAACGACTCGAACGCGCCACCGACGGCGATGCGTGACTCGTCGAGCTCGGCCGCCCGATGCCGGGCGAGGATCTCCAGGCCCGCCGCGGGCGGCACAGGGGCCACCATGTCCCCGCCCTCCTCCGCGGCACTGGCCAGACCGGCGTCGACGAGAGCGCCGTACGCCGCGGCGAGCTCCGCGTCGCCCAGACGCGCGGCGACCCCGATCGCGCTCAGCGGAGCGGGCGCCAGCTCGAGCAGGGCCAGATAGACCCGGCCCGCGGCCTCGTCGATGCCCAGAAGCCGAAGGGCCTCACCGAGTTTCGCGTTCGTCATGCGTCGCATTATCGACGCACCCCGGGCCGGATGTGGCCGATCCGTGCCAGTGGCACTCCTCGGCCCCCGGCGAGCGCCGCGCGGGCTACTGTCCAGGCGCCGCCCAGGACGGGCGGTCGCGAAGAACCCACCGGGATGAAGGGGCACGCCGTGGCCAAGGGCCGAAAGAACGGTCTGTACGCAGGGATCTCCGACGAACTCTCCGCGCTGATGCGAACGGGCTGGGCGGACACGGAGCGGCACGACCTGCAGCTCGACGAGCAGGCTCCGTACGCCGCCCGCCGCAGGGCCGCGCTCTCCGCGCGCTTCCCCGGCGAGCGCCTCGTGGTCCCCTCCGGGAATCTCAAGGTCCGCTCGAACGACGACACCTACCCCTTCCGGCCGTACTCCGGCTATGTGCACATGACCGGGGACCAGGCCCGGGACGGCGCGCTCGTCCTCGAACCCCGCGCGGACGGCGGCCACGACGCCTACTGCTACCAGCTGCCGCGGGACGCCCGGGACAACGACGAGTTCTGGACCGGCCCCACCGCGGAGTTGTGGATGGGCCGCCGCCGCTCCCTCGCCGAGTCGGAGCGGGTGCTCGGTCTGTCCTGCCGCGACGTCCGCACCGCGGCCGGCGACCTGGCCGCCGCCACGGGCGTGCCGACCCGGATCGTGCGCGGCGTCGACCCCTCGCTCGAGGCCGCCGTCACCACCGACGCCGCGCGCGACGACGAACTGGAAGAGGCGCTCAGCGATCTCCGGCTCGTCAAGGACGCGTGGGAGCTGGCCGAGATGCGCAAGGCCGTGGACTCCACCGTGCGCGGCTTCACCGACGCGATCGGCGAGCTGTCCCGGGCGGTCGCCTCGTCCGAGCGCTGGATCGAGGGCACCTTCTTCCGCCGGGCGCGCCTCGAAGGCAATTCCGTGGGCTACGGCTCTATCTGCGCCGCCGGCGAGCACGCCACGATCATGCACTGGACGGACAACGACGGCCCGGTGCGCCCGGGGGAGCTGCTTCTGTTCGACGCGGGGGTGGAGACGCGCACGCTGTACACGGCCGACGTCACGCGCACGCTGCCGATCAGCGGCACCTTCACTCCTGTGCAGCGCAAGGTCTACGACGCGGTGTACGAGGCGCAGGAGGCGGGCATGGCCGCGGTGAAGCCGGGCGCCCGGTACCGGGACTTCCACGAGGCGTCCCAGCGTCACCTGGCGGAGCGGCTGGTCGACTGGGGGTTCATCGAGGGCCCCGCCGACCGCGCGTACGAACTCGGACTCCAGCGCCGTTTCACGATGGCAGGCACCGGTCACATGCTCGGCCTGGACGTCCACGACTGCGCGCAGGCCAGGAACGACGACTATGTCGACGGGGTGCTCGAGCCGGGCATGGTGCTCACCGTAGAGCCGGGGCTGTACTTCCAGCCGGACGATCTCACGGTTCCCGAGGAATGGCGGGGCATCGGCGTTCGGATCGAGGACGATCTGGTCGTCACCGACGGGGGCCACGAGAACCTGTCGGCGGATCTGCCGCGGTCCGCGGACGACGTCGAGGCGTGGATGGCCCGCATCGCGGGCTGACCGGGACGTGAGAAGGCCCGGTGCCGGACACGGGGGATACCCGGCACCGGGCCACGGTTGAAGATTGTACAAGCCGTCGAGGGGTCCGCACGCCCGGGCGGGTTGTCCACAGGTTCGCCCGGTGGGGCCGGGAGTGTCGGCGGACGCGGCTAGGCTTCAGGAATGGCCCTCTCCGATGCTTCCCCCGAGACCTCCGACGCTTCGCAGGTGCTCCACCGCGTGTTCGGATACAGCTCCTTCCGGGGCGAACAGCAGGAGATCGTCGAGCAGGTCGTCGGCGGTGGCGACGCCCTCGTCCTGATGCCGACCGGCGGCGGCAAGTCGCTCTGCTACCAGATCCCGGCACTCGTCAGAGAAGGCACGGGCGTCGTGATCTCGCCGCTCATCGCGCTGATGCAGGACCAGGTGGACGCGCTGACAGCCCTCGGCGTACGGGCCGGATTCCTGAACTCGACACAGGATCCGTACGAGCGGCAGGCCGTCGAGCAGGCATTCCTCGCCGACGAGCTGGACCTGCTCTACCTGGCCCCCGAGCGGCTGCGCACCGAGGGCACCCAGCGACTGCTCGACCGCGGCACGGTGTCGCTCTTCGCGATCGACGAGGCTCACTGTGTGGCCCAGTGGGGCCACGACTTCCGGCCCGACTACCTCGCGCTGTCCATGCTCCACGAGCGCTGGCCGAAGGTGCCCCGGATCGCACTGACCGCGACCGCCACCGAGGCCACCCACGCCGAGATCGCGGCCCGGCTGGGGCTCGAGGACGCCCGGCACTTCGTCGCCAGCTTCGACCGCCCGAACATCCAGTACCGCATCGTCCCCAAGAACAACCCGACCAAGCAGCTCCTCGAGCTGATCCGGACCGAGCACGCGGGGGACGCCGGCGTCGTCTACTGCCTCTCCCGGGCCTCGGTGGAGAAGACCGCCGCCTTCCTGGTCGAGCACGGTGTCGACGCCGTTCCCTACCACGCGGGCATGGACGCCCGCGCGCGTGCCGAGAACCAGTCCCGCTTCCTGCGTGAGGACGGGGTCGTGGTGGTGGCCACCATCGCCTTCGGCATGGGCATCGACAAGCCGGACGTCCGCTTCGTGGCCCACCTCGACCTGCCGAAGTCGGTCGAGGGGTACTACCAGGAGACCGGCAGGGCCGGCCGCGACGGAGAACCGGCCACGGCGTGGCTGGCGTACGGCCTGCAGGACGTCGTCCAGCAGCGCAAGCTCATCGACGGCTCCGAGGGCGACGAGGCGCACCGCCGCGGACTGGCCGTGCACCTGGACGCCATGCTCGCGCTGTGCGAGACGGTCGACTGCCGCCGCGTGCGACTGCTGGCGTACTTCGGTCAGAAGGGCGAACCGTGCGGCAACTGCGACACCTGCCTGACCCCGGGCGAGTCCTGGGACGGGACCGTCGCGGCGCAGAAACTGCTGTCCACGGTGTGGCGGCTCGCGAAGGAACGGCGTCAGAAGTTCGGTGCCGGTCAGATCATCGACATCCTGCAGGGCAAGAAGACGGCCAAGGTCATCCAGTTCGACCACGACGCCCTCTCGGTGTTCGGCGTCGGGGCCGATCTGAGCACCGCGGAGTGGCGCGGGGTCGTACGCCAGCTCCTGGCGCTGCGGCTGCTTGCGGTGGAGGGCGAGTACGGGACGCTGGTGCTGACGGAGGAGAGCGGCGAGGTGCTGGGAGGCCGCCGCACGGTCCAGCTGCGCAAGGAGAAGGCGGTCCCCGCTGCGGCCCGGAAGGAAGCGCGCTCGGGGAAGGGCGCGCGCGTCCCGGTCGACCTGCCGGCCGCGGCCGTGCCGGTCTTCGAGGCGCTCCGAGCCTGGCGTGCCGCGACGGCGAAGGAGCAGGGCGTACCGGCGTACGTCGTCTTCCACGACGCGACGCTGCGGGAGATCGCGACCCGACTCCCCACCACGATCGCCGAGCTGGGCACCATCGGCGGTGTCGGCGAGGCCAAGCTCACCAAGTACGGCGAGGGCGTGCTCGACACCCTGGGCCAGAGCGACGCTCCCGAGTCCGCACCCGAGGCCCCGGCGGCGGCCGCGTCGAAGGCCTCGGGACCGTTGTTCGACGACGAACTGCCCCCCGACCCGGACGAGGAGATGGAAGAGCCGCCCTGGGACGACTGGCAGTAGGCGGGCCGAGGTCCTACCTCGTCATCGCGCGCCGCAGGCCCACCCGGGCCAGCTCCGTCAGGGCCTCGGCGCGGTCGCGGAAGCCGTGGGCGCCGTAGGGCTCCACCGAGGCGAGCGCCCGGGCCGCTTCGCGCAGGCCGAGTTCCAGCTCCGTCGCGTGCCCGTTGCCCGCCCGGAAGGCCACGCGGCGGGCGTCGGACCACAGGTCCAGGCCCGTGTCATCGGCCGGTTCGCGCCGGGCGCGTACCTCCTGCCAGCCACCGTCCAGCCGCGCCCGCGCCACGTACTCGACCCCGGCACCGTCGGCCTCGACCCTGCCGTCGGCCAGCAGCACCCGGCCACCCCACGGCTCGTGGTCGACGTGTCCCACCAGGCGGGCGCCGGGCGAGGGCGTTCCGTCGGCGGGCAGCGGCAGCTCGACGGTGACGTCGAGGACGAGTTCGGCACCGCCCGCCTCCCCGCGCATCCGTTCCCGGAACCGGACCCCGCGCGGCGGATCCTGCATCACCGTGCAGGTGGTGTCCTTCCGCACGCCCGACGGTTCGGCGGAGCCGAGGTAGTCCCACGCGTCCCGGTAGCCCATCGCCACCAGGGTGTCGGCGGAGATCCGGCCTGCCAGGAACTCCGAGTCGAGCGGCAGCGGATGTCGCGGCCCGATCACATGCAGGGTGAACGGCGGGCCCGTCCTCTCGGCGGCCTCCAATTCGGCGAAGAGCGCCCCGTTGGCGCTCAGCTCGATCATGTGCACGTACTGCTCCAGGGGACCGTCGCCCCAGTACGAGGAGTTCCCGATGCACCACACCAGCCACACCTCGTCGGCGCCGCGACGGAGCGCCTCCGTCACATTGGCGTCCTTGATCCACACCGCGTCGGTCCAGACGCGCGCACCCCGGCGCAGCGGCGGGATGAACAGCGGCAGCGACATGCCCGCGGCCATCAACTCCAGGTCGATGTCCGTGTGCGGCACCGCCACGCACGTCTTCGTGGCGAAGTCGGCCAGGTTGAAGGTCCCCGCCACCGCCGAGGACCGGACCGCGTCGACATCGACGCCGAGGGCGGGCAGGACCTTGCGGACCACCCCGTCGGCGTCGCCGAGTGCGGGCAGCGCCCAGGGCCCCTTGAGATAGTCGCTGAGCGGCAGCAGCGAGCTGAAGTCCCGTACGCGGAGCGCGGACCAGCGCCGCCCCATCTCCGCCGGATCCTGTCCCGAGAGCAGCATCCCGGCGGTCATGATCCCGCCCGAGGTCCCGTCGACATGGTCGAAGGAGATGCCGTGCTCCCGCAGCGCCCGCACCACACCGGTCTGCCAGGCCACCCGCATCCCACCGCCCGCGAGCACCAGGGACCGCTTCATCTCGCGGCCCCCACCGTGCGCACGTTCCCGGCCCGGGACGCCAGTCGGCGCGCCATCAGCCAGCAGAGCAGGGCGGTCGCCAGATCGAAGAAGGCCACGAGGAGGGCGAGCGTCGCGAAGAGGTCCCGGAGGACCCCGATGCCCACCAGCACGAACGCGCCGAACTTCTGCAGCCCCGCCCAGAACAGCAGGTACGGAGGCGGGGCCGGGGTCAGCAGCCCCTGGACCAGGAGCCCGCCCACGACGACCATGAACATGCCGACGGTCGCGAACAGATGCCTGCTGATCCCCGTCGAATCCGCCGACAGCCGGTCCAGCACGAACCCCGGCGCGAACAGCTGGCACGCGCCGGTCAGCACCGTCACCGCGCCGATGAGCACAAGCACAAGACGCAGCGGGTCGCGCGTGACACGGGCCGGCAGCACACTCACTCGAGAGCTCCCAGCAGGTCGCCCTTGGCGACGATGTACCAGACGATCGCCGCCCAGGTGATCGTCGCGCCGACGAAGCGGATGTCGTTGAGCTTCATCCAGCGCACCAGCAGGGGCGTCAGCCCGGCCGGGCCGTCGAACTCCCCGGCCCGGATCCTCTTGTTGACCGGGATGATCAGCTGCTGGCCCACCCAGGTCAGCAGGAGGATGCCGGCCAGGCAGACCGCGGACAGAATGACGTACCACTCGCCCCACTCGCTCCACACCAGCACGATCCCGGAGACGAACATCAGGGGCACGACGACGGTGAAGAACTTGGTCGCCTCGGTCGTGGGCACGCCGAAGTGGTCGTCGACGTTCTCCGGAGTCAGGGTGCGCCAGGTCGGATAGAGGAAGAACCGGAGCACCCACATCGTGCCCATGTACATCGTCGCGCCGAACAGGAAGTACAGCGCGTTGATCAACAGCAGGGTTTCCTTCACGTGTCCGCTCCCACGTCGATACGCGGAGGAGCGGGCCAGTCCTCCGACAGTCCGAGTCCGACGACGCTGTCCAACGGCTCCCCGTAGGTCCGCCCCGGGGTCTCGCTCGTGAGGAACCAGCACTCGAAGTGGTCGTCGAGCACGCCCTGGGCCGACGGCAGAAAGACGGTGAACAGCGGGTCCTCGGCGATCCCCAGCTCGTGCAGCCCGGCGACCTGCGGCGCGTCACCCACGACCAGGCGTGCGCGGGCCCGCCTGCCGAACGCGATGTCGGCCGGTCCGTCGAGGTAGATGAACGACTTCATGAGCATCCCGCGGAACGCGCAGTAGTTCACCGCCCCCACCTTCAGCGGCAGCGCGGTCGCCGGCGGGCGTTCGATCTCGATGTACATCCCGAGCCGCCCGTCGACCTCGTACTGGCTCGACACCGCCGAGTCGCCGACCTTGAAGTCGAGATGGGCCCGGTGCTTGGGCATCCCCCAGATGCCCTTGCCGCCCTTGACCGAGATCTCGCTGCTCACCGGCAGGTCCACGACGTACTGTCCGGTGCCGAAGGTGCCGCGCAGCAGCCCCGGCAGCAGCGGTGGAGCCGGTCGCGCCCCGTGCGTGCACGCGATCGCGATCGAGTACTCGATGTACCTGCCGATGTCCGTACGCAGGTAGTTGACGACCGTGACGAGGAGCAGCCCCTTGCCGCCGGGCAGCGCCAGGGGGTGCAACTCGCCGCCCGGCAGCATCCGGGCGGCCGCCGCGCGGTCGATGGGGAACGCGGCCATCAGGGCGGGCGTGTCGATTGAGTCGACGGGCAGCTCGAAGGGGATGCCGTCGACCAGGGCGTGGCGTCCGGCGAGCCGGCGCTGCCGGCGCGGCACCGGTGACGGCACGGCCGACAGCCCCTGCCGGGCAAGGCGCAGGATCCGATTCATCGGGCGAGCTCCTCAAGGATCAGCGGGTACGTGTCGGTCGCCGCGCGGCGGCCCAGGAACACGTCGAGGTGGCCGTAGCCGGGCAGCATGTGCAGGGTGTCGCGGCCGGGTCGGTGTCTGTTCAGGAAGTCGTACGTGCGCTGCTGGCTCTCGGCCAGGAAGCACCGGTTGTCCTCGCCCGCGAAGAGCGCGATCCGCGCGTCGGTCCGCGGTGCCCGGTCGGCGAAGGACCGGGGGAGTCCCTCGATGCCCTCCGTCGACACCAGCTGCCCGGCGCGGATGCACCGGTTCATCTGGGCGAAGAACGTCATCGGTACGTCGGCGAACTCGCCGCGGATCCAGTCGTGCGTCGTCTCGTCGAGGTTCGCGTGGGACCAGAGGGCCGGCCACCCGCTGCCGTACGTGAAACTGACCATGCGGCACACCGAGTTCCGGCACTCGGGGTGCGTCGCGCGGACGAACCACACCATCAGCCGGGAGAGAGGGCCTGCCGGCCGGTCTCCCCAGGCCGGCGAGATGGAGGGCATCAGGCGGCCGACGACCGGCGCGAGGCGGGCGATCTTGAATGTCGAGAGGCCGGGGACGACCGGGTGCAGCGACACCGCGTTGCTGACCACCGTCTCGACCTCGGGGAGCAGGCCGGCCGACAGGGCCATCATGAACGACGTCGACCCCTGGCAGTGCACGACGGCCTTCAGCCGGTCCTTGCCCGTCGCCCTCAGCACGTGCGCCACCGCCGCGGGATGGTCGTACGCGGCCGCCTGGTCCAGCGTCCAGGGCACCGGATCGAGGTCGATCGACGCGCGCCAGTTCAGCAGCCAGACGTCCCAGCCTTCGTCGATCAGCGCGTCGACGAAGGTGCGCCGCAGCGGTGGCCGGAACAACTCGGCCCGCACCCCGGCACCGTGCACGACGAGGACGGGACCGCGGGTGGGCGGGCGGCTGCCCCGTACATGCACCAGCGTCAGCGGACGTCCGTCGAGCGCGGTCAGCGGCCGCACCTCGGTGATGTGGTCACGGCGGGTCGTCGGCCGGGGCGGCGCGCCCGGCTCGGGTGTGCCGGTCATGGGCGTTCACGCTCCCCGGGAGATCACGACGGGATCCTCGATCAGCCGCACGGCCGGCTTGCCGGTGGGCACGGGGCGTTTCCCGCCGGAGGGATCGTCGCGAACGTCCCAGTCGCGGCAGATCGTCTCCAGGACCAGCGGATAGAGGGTGAGGTCGCCGCCCGGCGAGATGTGCAGGCGCAGGAAACCCTTGTGGTCCTCGATGGACTGGCCGGACATCTGCCACTCCGCCACCTGGCCGCCCTTCGCCGACAGCACCCACAGGGCGAAGACCCCCGAGCCCACGACCGCGCCCAGGACGGCTGCGACGGCCAGGCACAGGAAGAGGACGACCCATCCGTCCCAGGAGGCCGGGAACGGAATCGCCACGGTGACGGCGAGCGCGGCGAGCGCGACCAGGGCCTGGGACAGCGCCGCGACCGCCGGCCCGGACGGCGGGGCCGCCTTCCGCGCCGTCGCGACCCCCGGCCCGGACGGCGTGGCCGATTTCCGCCGGCGGAGCAGCCGGCCGAGGAACCCGAGCACGAGCAGTGCCGCGGCCACGCCCAGGCACACCGCGCCGAAGCCCCAGAAGTCGCCGAGACCGGACCGGCGGACGGCGTCGACGGGCCGCGGATCTCCCTCCGCGAGGGCGAACAGGAGGCACAGCAGGAGGAAGAGACCGGCGTGCAGTCCGGCGGCCAGCTGGGCGAAGCCGGGGTTGCGCCACGGCAGCCAGTGCCCCGACCACGGCACGGCGATGCCCCGGGCGAGGCGGCGGGACGCCGCCGCGTCCGGATACGTCTTCCCCATCCGGGCGAACTCCACCGGTGGGTCGTCCTTGTCGCGCAGCCGCGTCCCGAGGGGCGGCAACGGCAGTACCGCGGGCAGCCGGTGGGTCGCCGCCAGATACGCGCCGCCCATCCCGCAGGTCACCATCTGGCGCCGCCGAGGGTCCGGTGCCGGGACTCCGGTGCCGGGCGGGTCGCCGGGCAGCCGTTCGGCGTACCGGGCGTAGTGGTGGTGGTCGCCGGTCAGCCACAGCCGGACGGACGCGTTCGTCGGTACGCGCTCCCCGGAGCCCGGATGGACGCGGCTGCGGATGATGTTGCGGTCGAACCAGTGCAGGGCGTTGAAGGCGTCGGCGTTCTTCTCCACGCTCTCCAGCCAGGTCGGTTCGGCGGAGCAGACGATCACACCGTCGCCGGGTCCCAGGTTCGCCGACAGGTGCTCCTCGAAGTAGCGCAGCTGGGGGTCGTCGAAGTACGAACCCAGCTGGCTGTCCAGGCCCACGAGCCACCAGCGTTCGGGCAGCCGCACACAGAAATAGCTGCGGGTCTGCCGGGTCTGCCAGGCGCCGATCGACCGCTGCTGCGTGAACATCCGCAGAAAGGCGGTCAGACCGTCGTACCAGTCGTGGTTCCCCGGCAGCGCGACCATCAGCGGCGGGTCCGCCGCCTCGGGCAGGGCGGCGCGGTAGGGGCCCTTCAGACGGTCCTCGTATCCCGTCGCCGAGGCCGCCGGGTACACCTGGTCGCCGCCGAGGACGAGCAGGGAGCCACGGCTCAGCCGCACGTCGCCCGGTGCCGGGGAGAAGCCGTCCCCCTGTCCGGCCGGCGGGACGACGAGCTCCTCCTCCGCGAGGGTCCACGCCACCGAGCTCGTCGCGTCGAAGCCGTCGCCGACGTCGGCCACGAAGTCGACCCAGATCTCCGCCGCGTCGGGCTTCCCGAGCGGGGCCTGCAGGAGGTGCGCGTCGAGCACCTTCTGGACCTCCCGCTTGTCCGAGTAGCCGGCGAAGACGGCCGCAAGCACGGCCTTGACCGCCGTACGGGCCAATTGCCCGGGCGCCAGCCACCGCACCTGCTCCTGCGGGGTGAAGTCGAGTACCTTGGCGTGTTCCCGCAGCTCACGTACCTTCACGCGCGCTCCCCGGCCGGCATGAAGTGGGAGCCGTAGACGTCCCACAGCTCGCCCAGGAAGAGGCGGCCGAAGCTCTGCAGCGCCCGTGCGGGACGAGGCCCGGAGGCGCGGAACGTCGTCAGCTGCTGGGCGAAGTCCCCGGCGAGGATGACGATGATGCCCGAGCCGAGCAGCGGCGCGTTCTCGTCGCCGTCCGCCGTCACGTGGCCGGCCACCATGCGGACGTACAGGGTCGAGGTGTCGCTCCAGATGTCGAATCCGGGGTCGTCGTGCACCTCCTTGTGCCCGACCAGCGTGAGCGGGTTCCCGCCCGGGTCGCGCAGGTGCAGGCGGTACAGCATCCTGCGCCGCGTCGGGTCGTCGTCGCGGGTGAACAGGTTGAACCAGCCCTTCTCGACGGGCAGTCGGCCGCCGAGGACGTCGCAGTCGACGTGCCCGGTCGCTCCGGCCTGGTGGAGGGGATCCGCGACGAACCGGTCGACGTCGTCGGCGGTGATCGTGAGACGGAACATCAGCCGCTGGTTCCGCGCCCGGCCGAGCGCCTGCCCCTCGTGGGGGTCGGCGACGTCGAGCGCGATGTGTCCCTTCATCTCCTCGGTGAAGGAGAGGCTGGTGGGCCGCTCGCCGTCCGTCGCCGCGGCTCCCGCCGCCGCCGGCGCCGACGCGGCCCGCGGCGCGAGGGGCTGTTCGAGGATGCGGTGGCAGGCACGGTCGGCGAAGGCGGCGATGGTGAGCGACGGGTTCGCGCCGACCGGTCCGGGCAGGGCCGCGCCGTCGAGCACGTACAGCCCCGGATGCCCGAAGACCTCGCCGTACGAGTCGCAGACGCCTTCGGCGGGGTGACGGCCCATCGGCGCGCCACCGAGCGGGTGCACGGTGATCACCCGGCGGGTCCACCACAGGGGGTTGTCCTGGAACTCGCCACCGAGCGCGTCGGCGATGTCGCTCATCGTCCGCCGTACACGCTCGAAGTAGCGGCGCGAGGTGAGCGTGGTCCAGTCGATGTCGAGATGGCCCCGGCGCAGGCTCATCCGGCCGTCCGGGAGGTCCCGTCCCATGCCGAGGAGCGGCAGCGCCGAGTCGGAGAAGACCCCCGGTCCGAGGAGGAGCGCGAGCCGGCTGCTGATGTTGCTCCGGGGCGTGAGACCGAGCCGGGAACGCAGCCGGTGAAGGCCGAAGCCCGCGGTACGGCGGACACTTCCGGGCACCTGTGCCACCTCGGCGAGCCAGTCCACGAAGGCCGGGTAGCCGGCGTCCTCGACGTAATAGCCGCGTCCTGTCGAGCCGTCCTCGTCGAGTGCGTCGCCGACCCGGATGGCACTGGTGATCACCGGTCCCGTGCTGCTCGCCAGCTTCCGCGGCCCGCTTCCCGCGGAGCCGCGGGTCGCTTTGAGGACCAGGCCGAGCAGATCGCCGTTGCCGCAGAACCGGTTGCCGAGCGTCGGGCTGATGCCGCGCAGCGCGGCGCGGTTGCGCAGGAGCAGGTACGTCGATCCGAACGCGCCGGCCGCGAGGACCAGCCGCCTGCAGTGGATCCGGCGCAGCGGCAGCCGACCGGTGGGGGTGCGGTGCCCCTCGCGGGCCGGGTCGTGGACGACGTAACTGACCTCGTATCCGCCCCCGGGCCGGGGAGCGAGACCGCGTACCTCGCAGCGGGTACGGATGTCGGCGCCGCGGTGGCGCGCGGCCGACAGATAGGTGTGGTCGAGGGTGTTCTTGGCGCCGAGGTTGCAGCCGACGTCGCATTCGCCGGTCAGCCGGCAGGTCTCCCGCGGCAGGCCGTGGATGTTGCCGTACTCCGGCTCGGGAAGGGGAGCGCCGGGGACGGGCGCCTCGTCGGGCCCGGAGGCGAACGAGACGGCCAGCGGCGGCCGGGACACCTGCAGATCCAGCAGCTCCGCGGCCTCCCGCATCGCGGCGGTCTTCGGCGTGTCCGTGTAGGGATACGGCGTGGCGCCGAGCATCTTCTCGACGTCGTCGTAGTGCGGATCGAGGTCGCGGCGGCCGATCGGCCAGTTCTCGTACCCTCCGCCGGGCAGCGGCGATTCATGGACGAACCACTTCTCGTCCTTGCGCAGCAGGACGTTGGCGTAGATCAGCGACCCACCGCCGAGACCGCTGGAGACGACCCCCTCCAGTCCGCGGAACGACCAGATGTCGAAGAGCCCGTGCAGGCCTTCGCTGGGGTCCCAGAAGTTGCGGGCCATGCCGGCGGGTGTACGGGGGAAGCTGCCGGGCGGGTACGCCTTGCCGCGCTCCAGGACCACGACGGACAGCCCACCGTCGGCGAGCCGGTACGCGGCGACCGATCCGCCGAAGCCCGAGCCGACCACGACGACATCGACTTCGCCCTCGACTGCGGAGTCGTTCTCCGGTCTGGCTGGGGACGGGGCTTCGTTCGTCATCGGCGATCCCCTTACGGGTGATGGTGATCATCCCGCCCCGTAAGGAAGACGCTAATGCCCGTCGCGCCGTCGCACGAGGCAGACGGCGCGTCCGGGGGAAGCGGGCCGTGCGGCCCGCTCCCGGGCCCCTGAGGCCTCCTACAGCCGCTTGGTGCGGCTGGCGACGAGCTCGCCTCCGGCGAAACCGTCCACGCGCACCGTCTCGGCCGTCGTGGCCCCCGGTACGGTGACCTCGGCCTGACCGTCGGGGATGTCCACGGAGGTACGGGGGCGCCGGTCGAGGAAGACGTCCACGCGGTCGACGTTGGCGGTCCTGAGCATCAGGCGGAGCGAGCCGTCGACGCGGCCGGCGTCGGTGATCGTCAACTCTCGTACGGGCTGTGCCTCGAGGAGTTCTCCGGCGCGTGCCATGAGATCGGCGTTGGCCTCCAGGAGGTCGCGGCGGGTCATGCGGTGGCGTACGTCCGGTACGACACCGAGGTCCTCCAGCGGCGTACCGGCTCGGTCGCCGACCCGCAGGGACCTCCGGATCGCCACGCGCATCCCCGCCCCGTTCGGCAGGGGGCGGTACGGCGAGGCGCTGATCGGGAAGAACGTCATGATGTCGCCGTGCGCCCAGACGTTCGCGCCGCCCGCTCCGGTGTTGTCGTCGGTGCCGAGCACGGTGCCGATCCGGTGGTCCTGGAAACCGGCGGCGAACATGTCGGTGGCGGAGTAGCAGCGGGCGTTGGTGATGAGGACGACCGGGCCGAAGTACTGCTGGCCGATGTCGTTGGCGAGGGACTCCGGCGTGAGCGGGAGGGCGGCGGAGAAGGCGGCCCCGATCTCGATCGCCTGTTCCATCGACTTCACCCAGGGGCTGAGGCTGGGGCTGCTGCGGCAGATGCGCAGATTGAGGGGGGTGTTGATGAACTGGAACGGCTCCGGCGTGATCCGGCGCGGTGTCAGGGTCTGCAGGGCGAGCTCCGACGCCCAGACCAGGCCGCCGCCGTTGTCGCGCACGTCGACGATCAGACCGTTCTGCGGCAGCTGCCCGAGGAGCCGGACGAACTCCCCGACGAAGGCGCCGGCGTTGTCGACGCTGAAGGTATGGATCCGGATGTGGCCGAAGGTGCCCGACGGGGTCTGGACGGTGCGGGCCGTGAAGACCTTCGGCATCATGCTCGGGATCTCGCCCGCCGCGGCGGCCGGGGATTCTCCCGAATCCACGGCCTGCTGCTGCTCGATGATGTGCGGGGCGAAGAGCATGAGGTTGGCCCGGCTGATCTCGTCGGCCTCGTAGTCCACGCCCATGACGAGCGCGGCCTCACCGGTCGGGCCGGCCATCGGCGGGAGGTTCTCCACGATCTGCCAGTTCTCGCGCAGCTCGCGCGCCGTGCCGTCGGAGCCCGTGTAGCTGACGGTCACCCACTCCTCGAACGGGGGCAGATGCGCCGAGAGCGAGCGCACCGTCAGCGACTGCACCCCTCGGCTACGGCGCGCCGCGGCATTGCTCCCGGCGAACCGGGCGGCGTTGAGCTCGACGGCCTGCTCGATGGGGATCCCGCTCCAGTGGGTGATCTCGACTCCCGGTGCGAAGCCCGGGGCGGAGAAGCCCTGCGTGATGCGGGTGACCAGGAAGCGCGGCTTCGATCCCTCGGAGCACTCCTCGACCCGGAAGGGGAGGAAGGCGATCTTGTTGGCGAACGGCGCGGGCAGCTGGTAGTTGGTGTGCAGGTCCCGGACCGAGTGGAAGACCGTGGCCATCTCCGCGTGGAAGACCCACTCCGGCGGCATCGTGTCCGCCATCTGCTGCTCCAGCTGCCGCCGGATGAGGCGCAGCCGCTGCACGGGATTGACCGCGTGCATCGCCATCTTCAGAGGCAGGTGCACGTAGTTCTGCTCGATCAGCACCAGGGCCTGATCGACGAGGAGCATCCGCTGCTCCAGGGTGAGCGCGCCGGCACCGGCCAGAAAGGTCTCGAGTTGCGTGGCGGCGGACAGGCGCTCACGGACCGGAGGGGCCGTTCGCTTGAGGTACTCGGGAGTGGTGTCGGCGCTGACTGGGCCCATGATGCCTCCGTGGTCGGTGTGCGGCTCCCTCCCTGTCTTCGGCCGACCGTGCTCCGATCGACAGAACTCACGCATCAGTTCACCCGTACAGGCCCCGGGCGGTCGGCACGCGTCCGTCGGCCCCGCCGCTCGCCCGCGGAATAATCCATGTGCGCGAAGGCGGGGCCGCGTGCGCCGCCTGGTACGCAGGGTGCTCACCGTGCTGTGGCGGGGCGATCCGTCACGCAGCCTGGAAGAGCTGCCGGTCGAGCTGATCGAGCACACCCTCGACCACTTCCGGCAGGGGCGCGATCGGTACGACGTCCGCCACATGCTGCTCGACGAGCAACTGCGGTTCGGCCGGCTCCTCGACCGCGGCCGGCAGCTGCCGGACCCGCCGCACCTGTCCGGGATGCTCGTCCCGCTCGCCGGGCTGCTCGTCCCCATCGGGATCGCCGTCCTGGTCTTCGACGACGTGTGGTGGCCGGGCGTGGCCCTGATCGTGGCCGGCGTCCTGCTCACCAAGGCACTGCGGCAGTCCGAGTGAGCCGCCGGTCGGAACACTCCGGTCGTCCGGGGCGCCCCTGGGATCAGGGCGCCCCGGACAGCCGTCGAGCGGGGGACGAGGAAGCGGTCACTCCCGGTCCAGGATCGCCGTGAGGACCTGCCGCAGCGTCTTTCCGGGATCCGCGACCGCCCCTTCGGACCGCCATGCGACGAACCCGTCGGGGCGGACGAGGACCGCACCGTCCGTGGTGACGCCGTGGAGCTCCGCCCAGTCCATGCCGTCCTCCGGGGACAGCTCCGCGTCGGCCCCTTCGCCGATGCGGTACGAGTCGACCGGCACCGACAGCTGCTCGGCGACGCGCTTCGCCGCGGTGTGCCACCTGCCGGCGCCGCCCGCGGCGCTCAGGAGCACCAGGGACCGCTCGTACAGGTCGAGGGTGGAGACCCGGCTGCCGGCACGGCTCAGCCACATGTGGGGCGCCCGGCTGCCGGGCTCGCCCGTCAACCGCAGCCCGTCGGGGACGACCGGAAGCTCCCGGTCGGCACCCTGGACCGCGCCCTGGGGATAGCGGTAGCCCAGCGCCACGTTGAGGATCCCGCCCTTCCTGCCCCCGGGGCCGCCGGCTCCGGGGGAGGGGGCGTAACCGGGGTGGCTGTGCTCGACCGAACGGGACGAGGCGCGCGCACTCGTCGCCTCGGCGACGGGCCTGCGCTCCGCGTCGTAGGACTCCAGCAGGCCGGGGCCGGCCCAGCCGCCCAGGACGGCGGCCAGCTTCCAGGCCAGGTTGTGTGCGTCCTGGATGCCGGTGTTGGAGCCGAACGCGCCCGTCGGCGACATCTCGTGGGCGGAGTCACCGGCGAGGAACACCCGGCCGTCCGCGTACCGTTCGGCGACCCTCTCGGCGGCGTGCCAGGGCGCTCTGCCCGTGATCTCCACATCGAGATCCGGCACGCCCACGGCCCGCCGGATGTGCTCCCTGCACCGCTCGTCGGTGAACTCCTCCTCCGTCTCGCCCTGCTCGGGGTGCCAGGGCGCGTGGAACACCCAGCGCTCCTGGTTGTCGACCGGCAGCAGGGCCCCGTCGGCCTCCGGGTTCGTCAGGTAGCAGACGACGAAGCGCCGGTCGCCGACGATGTCCGCGAGGCCGCGGGAGACGAAGGTGATGCTGACGTTGTGGAACAGGTCGCCCGGACCGTTGTGCCCGATGCCGAGCCGTTCGCGAACGGGGCTGCGGGGGCCGTCCGCCGCGACGAGATAGTCCGCGCGGATCGTGACGTGTTCGCCCGTGTCACGGCTCTTGACCTGGGCGGTCACCCCCTCGGAGTCCTGCTCGAACGACATCAGCTCGGTGGAGTAGCGCAGATCCCCGCCGAGCTCCTTGGCGCGCTCGAGGAGCACCGGCTCGAGGTCGTTCTGGCTGCAGAGGCACCATCCGGCGGGGCTGAAACGGGCGACCCCGCCACCGGGATCGATCTCCTTGAACAGCCATTCGCCGACATCGCCCACCAGACTCGGAGTCTGCAGGATGCCGTTGTTCCGGGCCAGGACGGACGCCGCTTCGTGGATGCGCTGCTCGACACCGGCGCCACGGAACACCTCCATCGTGCGCACGTTGTTGCCGCGCCCGCGCGGGTGGAACGAGGTGCCCCGGTGCCGTTCGACGAGGGTGTGCGGCACACCGAGGCAGCCTAGGAACAGCGAGGTGGAAAGGCCTACCAGCGAGCCGCCGACGATGAGGACGGGCGTGCGGTGACCGTCTTCGCCGGCTTCTTCGGTTCGGTTCATTGATCGCCTCCAGCGTCGCCTGCGACGCATGCCAGGGGTGGAATGCAGATGCATTCCCGGTCAGGGCCGATTCGCGCGTTCGGGGCACCCGAATGACGCGCAGTTCACTCATCCGCACCGTGGGGCTCGCGCGGATCGCGGCGTCCGCCAACGATCGGCACATGACGACTCCGGGCTTTCGGGCGCGGCGGTCCTTCCCGACCCTCCTCGCGGAAGAGAAAGAGGTGCGCTGGATGTCCATCTCGGGACGCATTTCGCAGTCGGCGTTCGACGGCTCAAGGCTGCGGGTGATCCTGCTGCTCGATCTGTACGAAGGAGCTCAGCAGCAGTTCCTGGACGCGTACGAACTCATGTGCAGGCAGGTCGCCTCCGTGCCCGGTCACATCAGTGACCAGCTCTGCCAGTCCATCGAGAACCCCTCGCAGTGGCTCATCACCAGCGAGTGGGAGAGCGCTCCACCGTTCCTCGCCTGGGTGAACAGCGAGGAGCACGTCGAAACCGTCAAGCCGATGCACAGCTGCGTCCGGGACACCCGGTCGATGCGCTACAGCATCCTCAGGGAGACCGGTCCCAGTCAGCCGCTCACGCCCGATCGGGCATCGACGCGCCAGCAGGTGGCCGCCCGCGTCGGCGACGGTGTGGCACGCCACGCCCTCACCTTCACCGTCAAGCCGGGCTCCGAATCGAAGGTCGCGGAGCTCCTCGCCGGGTACGAGTCGCCCAAGGCCCAGGTCGACGAGAACACCCGGCTGCGCCGCACCTCGCTCTTCATGCACGGCAACCGGGTCGTACGTGCCGTGGAAGTGGAGGGCGACCTCCTCGCGGCGCTGCGCCATGTCGCCCGTCAGCCCGAGGTGCGAGCCGTCGAGGAGGCCATCAACCCGTACCTGGAACAGGACCGGGACCTCACCGACCCCGAATCGGCCCGGGTCTTCTTCACGCGGGCTGCCCTCCCGGCCGTGCACCACGTGGTGTCCGGTCGGCCGGCGGCTGGGGAGGTGCGGCGTCACGCGCTGTACTACCCGGCCAAGGAGGGCTGCGGGATGGAGCTGGCCCGGCTGCTCGCCCATCAGGACGCGGCCGCGGCCGACGATCCGAAGAGCCCTGTGTACGGCAGCACCGTCTTCCAGCGCGACGACATCGTGGTGCGCCTCGTCGACCTCACCGGCGAGCTCGACGTCGACCCCGTCGCCTCGCTGGGCCTCAAGGGCCCCGGGAAGGCCGCTGAGCTGGAACGACTCCTCGACGGTGCCGCGATCGGCGTCGAGGGCTCCCTGGAGACGGAGCGCAACATCAACCGCCTCCTGTCGCACGCCGACATGCTGCCCATCACCGACCGCAGCTCGGCGGATTCCTGACGTGCGGCCGCGGCCCCGGCCGCGGCCGTTCACCCCGCACGACACTTCCACACCCGGAGGTAACAACCATGCTCAAGCAGCGTCCTCGCATCGTGAAACTGAGCGAGACGGAACCCAACCGCAGGCGCGGAGGTGACCTGCGGGCCATGCTCACGCCGGCCACCGTGGGTTCCACCAGCGGCTTCATGGGCCTGGCCATCGTCCAGCCCGGCGAACGCATCGGTGAGCACTACCACCCGTACTCCGAGGAGTTCGTGTACGTCGTCTCGGGCGCGCTCGAAGTGGACCTGGACGGCGACACGTACGCGCTCCAGCCCGACCAGGGCCTCCTGATCCCCATCGACATGCGGCACCGCTTCCGCAACGTCGGTGACGTGGAGGCCCGCATGGTCTTCCACCTGGGCCCGCTCGCCCCGCGTCCGAGCCTCGGCCACGTCGACACCGAGGTCACCGAGGACGGCGAGCTCGCCGCCGCGGGGCCGCACCTGACCGTGCACGACCCGGGACAGGTGTCCGAGCGAAGCGGGGCCATCGAGTGACCCGGCGAGTGGCCGTCACCGGTATCGGTGTGGTCGCTCCGGGCGGCACCGGAGCGAAGGCGTTCTGGGACCTCCTCGCCGCCGGCCGTACCGCGACCCGCGGCATCACCCTGTTCGACCCGGCCGGCCTGCGCTCACGCATAGCCGCCGAGTGCGACTTCGACCCGACGGCCCACGGCCTGGACCCGGAGCTGAGCCAACACGCCGACCGGTACATCCAGTTCGCCGTGGTCGCCGCCGGGGAAGCCGTACGCGACTCCGGACTCGACACCGACACGGAAGACCCCTGGCGCGTCGCCGTCTCCCTGGGCAGCGCCGTCGGCGGCACCACCCGGCTCGAACACGACTACGTCCTCGTCAGCGAGGGCGGACAGCGGTGGGACGTGGACCATCGCGCGGCCGACCCGAAGCTGCACATGGCGTTCTCGCCGAGCACGCTCGCCTCGGTCGTGGCCGAACAGTTCGGCGCCCGCGGCCCCGTGCAGACCGTCTCCACCGGCTGCACCTCCGGCCTCGACGCCGTCGGCTACGCCTTCCACACCATCGAGGAAGGCCGGGCGGACGTCTGCATCGCCGGCGCGTCGGACTCGCCGATATCACCGATCACCATGGCCTGCTTCGACGCCATCAAGGCGACATCGCCCGACAACGACGACCCCGAGCACGCCTCCCGGCCCTTCGACGACCACCGCAACGGTTTCGTCATGGGCGAAGGCGCGGCGGTCCTCGTCCTGGAGGAGTACGAACACGCCCGGGCCCGCGGTGCTCACATCTACTGCGAGATGGGCGGCTACGCCACCTTCGGCAACGCCTACCACATGACCGGTCTGACCGGTGAAGGGCTCGAGATGGCCCGGGCGATCGACTCCACGCTCGACCAGGCCCGCCTCGACCCCACACTGATCGACTACGTCAACGCGCACGGCTCCGGCACCCGGCAGAACGACCGGCACGAGACCGCCGCCGTGAAGCGCTCCCTGGGCGCCCACGCCTACGACACACCCATGAGCTCCATCAAGTCCATGGTGGGGCACTCGCTGGGCGCGATCGGCGCGATAGAAGTCGTCGCCTGCGTCCTCGCGCTGAAGCACCAGGTGGTACCCCCGACGGCGAACTACGAGACCCCCGACCCCGAGTGCGACCTGGACTACGTGCCGCGTACCGCCCGCCCCCGGAAGCTGAGGAACGTGCTCTCCGTAGGCAGCGGATTCGGCGGCTTCCAGTCCGCGGTCCTCCTGACCGGGCCGGGTGGGAGGTCACGATGAGCAGTCAGCGCCCACGGCGAGCGGTCGTCACCGGAATCGGTGTGATCGCCCCCAACGGATTGAGCGCCGAGGCGTACTGGAAGTCGGTCCGGGAAGGGCTCGGTGTTCTGGACCGGATCACCCGCGAGGGGTGCGAGCATCTGCCCCTCAAGGTCGCCGGCGAGGTCCGGGGCTTCGACCCCTCGCACCTCATCGAGGAGCGCTTCCTCGTCCAGACCGACCGGTTCAGCCACTACGCCATGGCCGCGGCCTCGATGGCCCTCGACGACGCCGGCCTCGCGCGGGACGACCCCGAGGAGCCCTTCGAGATCGGGGTGGTCACCGCCGCCGGTTCCGGAGGAGGCGAGTTCGGACAGCGCGAGCTGCAGAAGCTCTGGGGACAGGGTTCCAAGTTCGTCGGCCCGTACCAGTCCATCGCCTGGTTCTACGCCGCGAGCACCGGCCAGATCTCCATCCGGAGCGGCTTCAAGGGGCCGTGCGGAGTGGTCGCCAGCGACGAGGCGGGCGGTCTGGACTCCCTCGCCCACGCGGCCCGGGCCGTACGGCGCGGCACGGGCGCGATGATCGTCGGCGCCGCCGAGGCGCCCCTCGCCCCGTACTCGATGGTGTGCCAGCTCGGATACCCCGAGCTCAGCACCGTCGAGGACCCGGACCGCGCCTACCGTCCCTTCACCGCTAGCGCCTGCGGCTTCGTCCCTGCGGAGGGCGGCGCCATGCTCGTGGTGGAGGACGAGAGTCGCGCCCGCGACCGGGGAGCGGACGTCCGGGCCGTTGTGGCCGGCCATGCCGCCACGTTCACCGGCGCCTCCCGCTGGGAGGAGTCCCGTGAGGGACTCGCCCGTGCCATCCGTGACGCGCTCGACGAGGCCGCGTGCGCCCCGGAGGAGATCGACGTCGTCTTCGCCGACGCCCTGGGCGTACCGGAGGCGGACCGCGCCGAGGCGCTGGCGATCGCCGACGCCTTCGGAGCTCACGCCACCCGCGTACCCGTCACGGCGCCCAAGACCGGGATCGGCCGGGCCTACTGCGGGGCGCCCGTCCTCGACACCGCGGCCGCCGTCTTCGCGATGGAGCAGGGCCTGGTGCCCCCCACCCCCAACGTGTTCGACATCAGCCACGACCTGGACCTGGTGATGTCCCGCGCTCGCCCCGCCGAGCTGCGCACGGCCCTCGTCCTCAGCAGGGGACTCATGGGATCCAACGCGGCGCTGGTCGTGCGCCGCGGTGACGACTCCGCCCGGTAGGTCCGGGCGGGAAGGAGAAGCACACATATGATCACCACCGCACTGACCTTCGACGAACTCGCCTCGCTGATGAAGCAGGCGGCCGGAGTCACCGTCGACGCCCGGGAGCTCGAGAAGGCGCCGGACGCGCCCTTCAGCACCCTCGGCCTCGACTCGCTCGGCCTGCTCGGCATCGTCGGCGAGCTGGAGAACCGGTACAGCGTCTCGCTGCCCACCGACGCGGAGCGCTGCAAGACGCCCGCCGAGTTCGTCGGCCTCGTCAACAACACGCTCAAGACGGGAGTCTGACGTGTCCGGACACACCGACAACACCATCACCATCGACGCTCCGCTCGACCTCGTCTGGGACATCACCAACGACATCGAGAACTGGCCGAACCTCTTCAGCGAGTACGCCTCCCTCGAGGTGCTCTCCCGCGAGGGCGACTCCACCACCTTCCGCCTGACCATGCACCCGGACGAGGCCGGGAAGGTCTGGAGCTGGGTGTCGGAGCGCACCGTCGACCGCCCCAAGCGGACCGTCCGTGCCCGCCGCGTCGAGACCGGCCCGTTCGACCACATGGACATCCGGTGGGAGTACGAGGAGACGCCGGCCGGCGTCCACATGCGCTGGGTGCAGGACTTCGCCATGAAGCCCGACGCTCCGGTCGACGACGACTGGATGACGGACAACATCAACCGCAACTCCCGCACACAGATGGCCCTCATCCGGGACCGCATCGAGCAGGTCGCCCGCGACCGCCGGAGCGCCTCGGTCCTGCCGGGCTGACCACCCCCCACACCCGCACACCCGCACACCCAGGAAGGACGCTCGATGCACCACGCCCTGATCGTCGCTCGCATGGCACCCGATTCGGCGCCGGCGATCGCCGATGTGTTCGCCGCATCCGACCGCGGCGAACTCCCGCACCTGGTCGGCGTCACCCGGCGCAGCCTCTTCCAGTTCGGGGACGTCTATCTGCACCTGATCGAGTCCGAGCGGGACCCGGCGCCCGCCATCGCGAAGCTGACGGGGCATCCGGAGTTCCGGGACACCAGCGAGAAGCTGTCGGCGTACGTCAGCGCGTACGACCCGAAGACATGGCGCAGCCCCAAGGACGCCATGGCGCACTGCTTCTACCGCTGGGAGCGGGACGCCCGTTCCTGAGCTCCCGAGCGAACGCACGACGGAGAAACCCGAGGCCGCCCGCCCCGCGCAAGACGCGGAGCGGGCGGCCTCGGGTTTCGCCCTTCCCCTCAGGCGGGGACGGTGCACTCGAAGGCGTGGAGATACGCGTTGACCGGGCGGATCTCACCGATGACGAGACCCGAGTCCGTGAGCCGGTCGACCATGCTCTGCCGGGTGTGCTTCGCACCACCGACGTTGAGGAGCAGCAGCAGGTCCATGGCCGTCGTGAACCTCATCGACGGCGTGTCGTCCACGAGGTTCTCGATCACGACGACACGGGCGCCGGGCAGCGCCGCCTTCCGGACGTTCGCCAGCGCCCTGCGGGTGCTGTCGTCGTCCCACTCCAGGATGTTCTTGATGATGTACACATCCGCCTGGACCGGGATGTCCACGCGGCAGTCCCCGGGCACGATACGGACCCGGGAGGCCAGCGGACCGTCCGTCCGCAGACGCGGATCGGCGTTCTCCACCACCCTCGGCAGGTCCAGCAGAGTGCCGTGCAGGTCGGGGTACTTCTCCAGCAGACTCGCCAGGACGTGCCCCTGACCGCCGCCGATGTCCACGACCGACGACACGCCGTGCAGATCCAGCAGGTCGGCGACGTCCTGGGCCGACTGCCGGCTCGACGTCGTCATGGCCCGGTTGAACACGTACGCGGACTCGGGCGCGTCCTCGTTGAGGTACGCGAAGAACTCCCTTTCGTACACGTCCTCGAAGACGTTGCGGCCGGAGCGCACGGCTTCGTCGAGCTTCGGCCAGACGTCCCACGTCCACGGCTCGGTGCACCACAGCGCGATGTACCGAAGGCTCTGCGGGTCGTCCTCGCGCAGCAGCCGGGACATCTCCGTGTGCGCGAAGGTGCCGTCGGCGTGCTCGGTGAACACGCCCTGGCAGGACAGGGCGCGCAGCAGTCGCCGCAGTGTTCGCGGCTGGGTCTTGACCGCCGCCGCCAGGTCCTCGACGGTCATGGGGGTGTCGTCCAGGGCGTCCGCCACACCCAGGCGGGCGGCCGCGCGTACGGCGGCGGCGCACGCCGCCCCGAAAACGAGCTCCCGCAGCCGCATGGGCGGCGGGGGAGCCGGATCAACAGTCGTCATCTGTCGCCTTGTCTGTGCAGTCGTGCCGTGGGTGGGGGAGTGGAGCCGACCGTTCAGCACATGCCCGCGGGCTCCGAGACCTCACAGGTGTTGCCGCTGAAGGTGTTGCCCTTGCCGGTGTCCCGGTTGGCCAGGTCGGCCGAGCCGTTGCGCAGTACGACGTTGTCGCGGATCTCGTTGCGTTCGTTGAGGGCGCCGACGAAGCTCTTGAAGAGCACGATGCCGCCGGACAGCGGCGAGGTGCCCACGTTGTCCTCGATCCGGTTCTGTGCCACCAGCGTCTCCTCGGCGCCGGTGAGGACGATTCCCGAGCCCTGCAGGAAGGGCAGCCGGGGTGTCTTGGGGCAGTGCTTGTTGTTGGAGTGGATGTAGTTCCGGCGCAGGCTCATCGCCCCGGCGCGCGGCGTGGACTCGTCGCCCACCACGAACACGGCGGCGCAGTTCCCGGTCGCCTCGTTGCGGTCGACGGTCAGGTTCCGCAGGCGCCGCACCGTGATGCCGATCCGGTTGCCGGAGAGCTGGTTGTGACTGATCCGGGTCCCCTCGGCGTCGACGGCCCCGGCCTCCGTGTCGGTGGTGTTGGACACGAACAGTCCGGCGTCCGCGTTGTTCCGGGCGACGTTGTGGGTCAGCACACTGCGCACGGACCTCTCCAGGGCGATGCCCCAGTTGCCGTTCTTCTCGGCCGTCACCCGATGGACCTTCAGGCGGTCGGTCCGCGACGCCCACAGGCCGTTCTTGGTGAAGCCCCGGAGCGTCAGCGAGCGCACGGTGACGCGCTTGACGGGACTGCCGTCCTTGCCGGTCACGCAGATGCCGTGGCCGGCCTTGGCGCAGGTGTCGTCGGCAGCGGCCTTGCCGGGCACGATGACGGTGGGGAAGACCGTCGAGCCCCGCAGGGTCAGGTTCGATGTCGTGATGCGGACGCTCTCACGGTAGGTGCCGGGGGAGAGGACGACGGTGTCCCCCGGCTTCGCGGCGTCCACGGCCTTCTGGATTGATTCGCCGGGCTTCACCCGATGCACCGTCGAGTTGCCGGCCGCCGGGGCGGCGGCACCCAGTCCAGAGCCCACGAGGGCCACGGTGCAGGCCAGGTAGGCGATCTGTCGTTTGGTCATATGCCGAAGCTATGAGGGGGTGTTCCGGTCTGCCACCGCTGATCCCCCGGGTGGGCTGCATGTCCCCCGGAAGGTCCCCCGGCGCATCGCGCGCCGGACGGACGCTAGCCCGTTCGCCGCCAGGGCGCCGTCGCTTTTCATGTGCTGCCCGATCCGCTGTGACCTGCGGTGACGATGAAGGAAGGGGAGAACAGCAACCCGACCGGAGGACACCTGCGCGCGCTTCTCGCGTTGCGGTGATCACGGGCGGGCGTTTGCCTCGTGCACGGAGCACAGCACAGACGCCGCGCAGACAGGCCGGCCGAGAAAGCTCCGCAGAAGGAGAGAAGCATGCGTCTCGCACGTCGCGGTCTGCCGGTCGCCCTGATCGTCGTCGCCCTCACCCTGTCCGCCCCCACCGCCCTGGCCGCCGAAGCGGACCCCGCCACTGGAGCCGCCGCCTCCTGGGATCCCGCCGCCGGAGCTGCCTCCGGGGATTCCGCCGCGGGAACTGCCTCCGGGGATTCCGCCACGGGAACCGCGTCCGCCGGGGATTCCGCCGCCGGAGCCGCCGGGGAAGCCACCGGAACCGTCCGGATCAACCCGCGCAAGGCGTTCCCCGGGAGCACCGTCACCGTCTCCACGACTGCCTGCGGCAAGGAGACCTACGGCAAGGGCGAGTCGGAGGTGGGTGGCAAGTTCCACCTCCTGCCGGGCGACCGGAAGGGCGTCCTGGTCGGCGAGTTCAAGGTGCCCGAGGACGCCGCCTCCGGTACGGACACCGTGACCCTCAAGTGCCCGCCGCGGATCAAGCAGACCGTCACGTACCACATCTCCGGCCGCCCGAACGGTGCCGTCGACGCCGGCTTCGGCTGGGCCGCCGGGGCCGAAGGGAACGGCGGGACCGGTGACCAGCTCGCACTGGGCGCCCTCCTGCTGGGTGGAGCACTGGCCGGCGGAGTGGCCCGGATGCGTCGGCGTTCGGCGGGCGCAGGGACCTCGGCCTGACGATACGTCCGCCCCGGCCCGTAGCCCCGGCCCCCGGCCCCCGTGAGGAGGCCGGGGGCCGCTGGGCTCCCGGCACCGAGCAAAGGCATCACGACCATGAGGAAAGGCTCTGGGCCGGAGACCACCGGCACGCCGCCGCGGCGCCCTCCTTCGTTCAGGACGCTCGCCTGGATCGCGCTCTTCGGATTCCTGCTGCTGGCCGGCGCGCTGCGTGACAACGACCCCCCGCAGCCCACGGCGACGCAGGCCGGATCGCCGCCCGGCGCACAGTCCGCTCCTCGAGCCTCCTCGAACGGCCCCGGCCCTCAGCCGCTGCCGGCATCGCCCCCGGTACGGATCCGGATCCCGGCCATCAAGGTCGATGCCTTTCTGACGCGCCTGGAGCTGGACGCCGAGGGAACCCTGCAACCGCCCCCCGTGACGACCCCTGCCCTGGCGGGCTGGTACGCCGACGGAACCACCCCCGGCTCGCCGGGGACGGCCGTCGTCGCAGGACACGTGGACACCCCCGCCGGCCCGGCCGTCTTCCACCAACTCGGCGCACTCAAGAAGGGGGCCGAGATCACGGTGGACCGCCAGGACGGCCGCACGGCCCTCTTCAAGGTCGACGCGGTGGAGGTCCACGCGAAGGACGACTTCCCCGACGACAGGGTCTACGCCGGCTCCGCCCGCCCCGAGCTGCGCTTGATCACCTGCGGCGGCAGCTGGTCCAGCAGCACCGGCTACCAGGCCAACACCGTCGTCTACGCGACGATGAGCGCGGTGAAGTAGCCCCGCACCGACGGCCCGTCGCCTCCGGCCGGCCGCCGCCCGTCGACGAGTCGAGCCCGCGGGCTGGGTTCTACGCCTCCTCGCTCGTTCCGCTGCCGCCGGGCCAGATCGCGATGGCGAGCAGGACCGCCGCCCAGATGCCGAGGGGCGCGACCGGCCAGTAGTACGTGAGCTCGCCCTTCCCCAGGCACCGCACCCCCCAAATGCCCGACATGATCACCAGGCCGCCGAGCCAGTAGCGCCACTCCGCGAGCCATTCGGCGCGGTCCTTGCGGTCCCGCTCCGCGCGGGTGGGCTTCACGGCGGGCAGATCGGCCGTCAGCGCGGCGAGTTCCGTGGCGGTCCGGGCCTCGATGGCGGTCGCGGCGCGCGCCGTGTGTTCCGACGGGTCGAGCCGGCCCTCGGCGAGGCCGGCCGCGAGGACGGCGAGCGTTCGGTCGCGGTCCTGGTCCGAGATCCGTACCTCAGGTATGGCCGGACGGCTCCGGTCGTCCATCATCGTTCTCCCCCTTCGTTTAGGATACGACTGTATCTCAAAGAGGGGGAGCGTGCCCGATGCCCAAGATCGTCGACCGGCAGGAGCAGCGCCGGCAGATCGGCGCAGCCCTGCTCCGACTTGCCGCCGAACAGGGTCTGGATCAGGTCAGCGTGCGGACCGTCGCCGCCGCCAGCGGCCGTTCCGCCGGTGCCGTGCAGAAGTACTTCCGTACGAAGGAGGACCTGCTCGTCCTTGCTGCCGAACTGGCCGGTGAGCGGGTCGAGGAGCGGATGGCCCTGGTGGACACGGACCTGCCCCTGCGGCAGGCGCTGCGGGAGCTGATCCTCACCACGCTCCCTCTCGACGAGGAGCGGCGCGCCGAGGCCGCGGCCCAGCTCGCGTTCGCCGTCCACGCGGCGCACCATCCTCGCCTCGCCGCCATCCGACGACAGGTCGACCACGACATCCGGCAGGCACTCGCGGCGTGGCTGGAGACCGCCGCGTGCCCCGAGCCGGCGGCGACCGCCGACGCCGTCATCGCACTCTCCGACGGCCTGGCCCTACGGATGCTGTACGCCCCCGAGGAGCACGCGCCCCTTCTTGCCGCCCTGGACCGCGCGCTCGACGCGCTGACACCCGTGGGTCGTCAGGCCGCTCCCGACACAGGCGTACCCGGAGGTGGACGACGCACCCGCCACCGCTGAACCCGGGCAGGGCCGAGCATGATTGGTACGCGTGTTCATGCCCGTGGCCCTGACCAGGTCACAGCGGGTAGGAGCGGATCCGCCGCACCGACGCTGTACGGCCGCCAGGCGATCGCCGCGGCCTGGCTGTCCTGGCTGCGCTTCCTGTCGGCGTACGGCGCAACCGGACGGCGAACCCTCCTGGCTTCGGGCGTCACTGCCGCCCGATCCCGGTCGCGGCAAGCCAGTCGACGAGCTCCCGCTGCACGGCCGCCCGCTGCTCCGCCGTGGCCGGGGCGGCGCTCACGAGGGCGACGTGCACGCCCTCCGGGGCGGCGGACAGGAGAACCCGGCGGGCGTTCGTGCCTCCGGGTTCGGGGGCGACGGCGATCGCGCCCGTGGTCCCGGGCCCGGTGGCCGTGCCGAGGTCCGAGACGACCGTGGTGGTGGCGGGATCGAAGCCGGCGGGGAGGTGCAGTTCCGTCGGGGCGGCGTCCGACCCGTTGCTCCGCCAGACCAGGACGCCGTACGGCCGCTCCGTACCGACGAGTCGCGCCGACTCCGGCATGAAGGAAGGAATCCAACTCCACGTCATCGTCCTGCCCGCGTCGCGTGAGCGGTCCTCGTAGAGGAACGCGAGCGTGCGTCCGGCGACCGCGCTCGGGTACAGCCGGTCGACGAGCCGCGCGTCCTGGCGGAGCACCGGTGCGCCGCTGTCGTCGAGGCGTACGGCGGACAGGTCCTCGTCGTTCCACGCGTCGCCCTCGGTGCGGATCTTCCGCGGGTTGTCGTTCATCGCCTCGCGATGGCGCCCGCTGTAGATGTCCCACTGCCACTGGTGCGCGGACAGGACGGGGCCGGCGGCGGCCGGGTTCCGCCACCAGGTGTCGCCGCCGAGTCCGCTGTCGAGTGCCTGGTACAGCCCCTTGAGGACCGACGGCGCCTTGTCCGACGAGGTGCCGGTCAGCGGATGGCCGAACTCGCTGACGACGGCGGGGGTGTCGAGGGCCGTGGAGCGGCCGCGTACGGCCTGGAAGTCCGCCGAGTACTCGCCGTCCTCGGCCTTGGTCAGGTCGAAGAACCCGGACATCCGCGCCTGGTCGTAGAAGTGCGTGTTGAAGACGTAGCGCGGCCCGAGCGAGCCCACCCCGGCCAGACCACCGGGCTGCTTCATGAAGGAGAGGTTGGAGTTCCAGAACATGTTCGGCTCGACGAGCGCGGGCTTGTTCCGCCAGCCCGCCATGTCCATGCGCGCCCGGAACTTCTCGTAGAACGGCCACAGCAGGCCCTTCTCCCAGCTGCTGCCGTCCTGCCCGTTCGCGTACTGCCCCGCGTAGGGCTCGTTGTACGGGTCGAAGCCGGCGACGCCCGCGAACTCCGGGGCCTCCAGATGCGTCGCGAGGTACGTCATGGTCGCCTGGGCGGTGTCGAGAAAGGCGTCCTGGATGCCGTTGCGGTTGGTCCAGAAGTCGCGCATGGCGTCCTTGACCGTCCGGTTCTGGGTGATGTTCTGACCCCAGTGGGCACAGATGCCGCAGAACTCGCGCGGATAGCCGCCCGCCTCGACGACCCAGCGCGGTGCGCCGTCGCCCGAGTACCAGCTGTCCTTGTCGAAGACGTACCGCGAGAAGAGGTCCTGGTGGAAGTCGGGGTACACGCGCAGCCCGACGGCGAGGAACTCCCGCATCTGAGCCGTCGCCCGGCTCAGGTACTCCTCGTCGACCGTGCCGCGCGTGGGTTCCGCCGCCGCCCATGACAGCAGGAACCGCACCGAGTTGGCCCCGCCCAGTTCGCGTACGGCCCGCGCGGCTCTGCGCGCGTCCTCGACACCGGAGAAGGGCAGCCCGCCGTTCTCGGCCAGCTTGGTCTCGCCGGACACGTTGAAGCCGCGCAGGACGACCTCGCGTCCGTACCCGTCGACGAAGCGGGTCCCGCTGACGGTCACTTCGGCAGCCCGCGCGTCGTACGGCACGGCTTCGGCGGCACGCGCCGGAGCTCCCGCGTACAGCGCGCAGGACGCGAGGGTCAGGAACGCGGCGCCCCACGCCCCTCGTCCGTACCGGTGCGACCGACGTAACCCATGGGTGGCCATGGACGTACTGTCACGCTCATCTGACGAACCGTCAAGAATGGGAGTCGGGCGTTCACCGCGCGTGAACGAGGAATTTCCTACCGACCGGTAGACATGGCGTCGCGCAGGCCTGAATCTAGTCGCGAACATGCCAAACCGTCGTGTTCGTCCCGGCGCGCCCCACCGGGCGTGCCTTCGTCCACAGGAGATCCCCCACATGCATCGCCATACCCTCGGTGTCAGAACGGCCCTGTCCGCCGCTGCGGCAGTCGGCATCCTGGTCGCGTCCCCGGCCACCGCCATGGCCGCACCCGCCGCGACCGCGCCCGCCTCGGCCCCGGTCTCCGTGACCGCCGCGTCCACCGGCGGGGTCGCCGACCTCGCCGGTGTCGACTACGGCACGTGGCGTCGCGACGTCAAGGCGGTCGTCGACTCCGCCCGGCCGTACATCGAGCAGCGCACCGCGAACGCCGACGGCGAGAAGCAGGCGATCGTCCTCGACATCGACAACACCTCGCTGGAGACGGACTTCCACTTCTTCCTGCACCTGCCGACCCCGGCCGTGCAGGACGTTCGCGACCTCGCCCGCTACGCCCACTCCCGAGGCGTGGCCGTCTTCTTCGTCACCGCACGCCCCGGCATCATCCACGCCCTCACCCAGTACAACCTGAAGGCCGAGGGTTACCCCGTCTCCGGGCTCTACGTACGCAGCCTGCCCGACCTCTTCGAAGAGGTCAGCACGTACAAGACCGCCAAGCGCGCCGAGATCGAGGCCCGCGGCTACACGATCATCGCCAACATCGGAAACCGCCCCACCGACTTCGTCGGCGGTCACGCCGAGCGGACGTTCAAGCTGCCGGACTACGACGGCAAGCTCTCCTGACCGTGCCGCCGCGGTGCGCCCCGGACCTGCCTGCTCGCACGGGTGCGGTCCGGGGCGTTCCCGTTCCCGGGATCACAGCGTCCGCCCGGCCGTGCCCGCTACCGGCCCATTGCGCAGCCTCACCGGCGGCCCCTGCGGTGGCGTCGTCATCCACACAGTCCGGCACCGGCGTCGACCCCGACACGGTGACGAGTCCCGCCCGGAGCGGTGGTCAGACGGTGGTGAAGAGGTCCTCGGGCACATCGTCGAGGACGAAACCGCTGTCGAGGCGGACGCGGACCGTCACACGGTCCTTCTCCTGCTCGTAGGCCTGCCACGCCGGCACCAACGAGGCGATCTGCTCCTCGAGTCGGCCTCTGCTCTCCGGGGGCATCTGGTGGCCGAAGTCGTCGAGGAGCGACGTGAGCCTGAGGTACTCGCGGACCTCGTGGCCCTGTTCCCTCACGTGGGAGTCGACCCGTTCGACGGTTCCCTCGATCCCCGCCCCGAGGGACAGAGAACCGGCGATGGCGGCCCCGCCCGCGGGCGAGTCCTCGGCAGGGGTCACCGTGCCGGTCAGCCTCAGCTCGGCCGCCAGCCGCACCCGGCCGCCCTCATTCAGCGTCATCGATCGTTCATCGCTCCTGGTCGGTCGGGCCGCGACCCCGTACGCCCGAGGCGGCCCGGGTCCTGCCATTAGGCCACAACGGCGCGGCGAGCCGCTCACCGCCCGGGACTCGCGGGCGTTTCGTCCGATACTCGCCGTCATGACCGCTCAGCCTGACGCCGTGTCCGCTCCGCCCCCGGACTCCTCCGGCGAGTCCGAACGGCATGCCTCATGGCTGGAACTCTTCTTCGACCTGATCGCCGTCGCCGGCGTCGCTCAACTGGCGCACCTGCTGCACGGCGCACCCGGCCACGCCGACCTCGCCCTCTACTGCGTGCTCTACCTGGCCTTCTGGACCGCGTGGATGTGTTTCACGACGTACGGGAACGTGGCCGCCGACAAGGTGCACACCCGCACCGTGCTCATCGGCATGTTCGGGCTCGCGGTGATGGCCGCGGCCGTACCGGAGATCCGCTCGGACCACGCGGCCGCCTTCGCCCTGGCCTACGTCCTCGTCCGCCTGCTCGCCTCACAGGTGTGGCAGGGGCGCGGCGAGGTCCCGGCGGACTGGCCGATGGCGCAGCTCTCGGCGGGCGTCGTGCCGTGGCTCGTCTCGGTGTGGGCCGAGGAGCCCGTCCGGTACTGGCTGTGGGCAGCCGGGCTCGTCATCGATCTGGGCCTCACCTTCGCCCGGTCGAAGAACCAGGTCATGGCACGGCTCCAGGGGGAATGGGAGGAGCGGGACCGGCGCCACGGGCCGACCGCCGCCATCCCGAGGGCCGCCCGGTTCGACCCACGCCATCTGGACGAGCGACTCGGCCTGTTCACCCTGATCGTGCTCGGCGAAGGCATTGCCCAGGGTGTGGACGCGGCCTCCGAGGCCGAGTGGGACGCGGAGCTGTGCAGCCTGGCCGTGGGTTCCTTCGTCCTGCTCCTCGCGCTGTGGGCGCTGGCGGTACGCCGGTCGAGCGGGGTGCCCCTGCTCGGTTTCGGAGTGCTGGCGCCCCGCTTCTCGCTGCCACTGCACTGCGTGGCGACGGGAGCCCTCGCGTCCCTGGCCGCCGCGCTCGGCGCGGCGGTGGAGCACGCGGAGGACAGCCTCCCGCTCGGGATGCGCTGGCTGATGTGCGGTGCCATCGCCGTGTTCCTGGCCGTCGGTCTCCTCGCCGGCGCGCTGTCGGGGCGGGGTGCCCGGTGGATCGTGGCGGTCGGCCTGCCCATGGTCGCGGCGCCGTTGCTCCTCGCCTTCTTCGCCGAACAGTGGGCGCCCGCGACCCTCGTGTGGGCGCTCGTTCTGGTGGCGCGCTGGAACTGGATCTACGAGAAGCGCTTCGCCTGAGACCCGCCCCCCAGAAGTACGACATTCGCGACGTGCGCAGGAGCGCGAACGCGGGGATGTCCGCCGAACTCCGGGTGTCGAGGGGCGGGGCACCGGGTGACGGCCGGTGCCCCATCGAGGCGTCGTGTCGCGGTGGCCTGCGCCGATCGGTTCCGCGCTCGGTCAGAGGGCCTGGAAGGAGCCCGCCGACCGTGGTGGGAAGCCGTCGAGGTCGTCGGTCTCGGCTGCGACGGTGTGCCCGAGCAGGTGAAGCGGACCCGCTTCGACGCCGAGCGCCTCCATGCCGCGCCAGTGTGCCAGGGCCAGCTCGGCGTCCACCAGGCCGTGGACCAGCGGGAGTTCCGGGTGTGCCGCGTGGAGCAGGGACTCCAGTCGGCATGAGGCGATCGTGCCGGGAAGCCATGTCTGCGCCGCGTACCCCGCCGCCGCGGCCGGCGGCAGCCACGGAGCCGTCCGGCGCTCGACGGACCCGACGGACAACAGGCCGCCGCCGACCATCAGGACATCGCGCCGCTCCCGCATGCGGGCCAGGGCCGCGGTCGTGTCGAAGCAGTGCGGGAACGAGTCGTCGACGACGATCGCGCCTGCCCGCAGCCTCGACACGTCGAGCACCGTGCCGCCGCCGCTCACGGCGGTGACCAGGAGATCGGCTTCGTACACGGCGCCCGGCAGCGTCGGACCTGACTCGTGGACCTCCACGTTCCGGGCCAGACCGCGGGCGACCAGGTCCTTCTCCAGGCTCCGCAGCCGTGGCGCGCTGCCCGCGACGTCGCACAGGAGCAGCCGGTCGGGCGGCTCGGGCGAGAGCGTCAGGAGCAGCTCGAGGGACGAGCTGCCGATGGACCCCAGGCCGGCCACGGCGACGACGAGGTCGCCGAGTTCACGGCCCGTCCGGGCGAGCGCGGCGTGGACGGTCTTCACCACGGACACGGAGGTGGCCGCGTGCCCGGTCGTGAGGGCCGGCGCCGTCGGGGTGTCGGTGTCCGTCTCGCGCAGGACACCGAAGCCGTACGCCGTGAGGGACGGGATCATGCCCGCGAGCGAGACGCAGCGCGCGCCGAGCGACGACGCGTGCTCGACCGCTCGGGCCGTGCGGGCTGCGAGGTCGGACGTCGACGCGAGTTCGTCGGCGAACAGCGGAAGGCAGATGAATCCGGAGCGACCGAAAGGCGTGCTGATCTCCTCCACGAGTCGCGGCCGTCCTTCGGGGAAGAGCCGCCGACGGAGCTGTTCGCGCGACGCCGTAGCCACCGGTCCGCCGGGCGAGGCGAGCGCGGCGAGCCGACCGGGTGCAGGGAGGTAGCCGATGAGCGCGGAGTCCAGGACGCCGACGGCGTGCGACGGCTCCGGCTCCGCTCCCCGCTCGACCCCCGTTGCGCGGGTGCGTGTCGCCGTCGCCCGTACACCATCCGCTGCCGCGCTCATCGCGCTCCGCAGCGCGCCGGTGAACCGGGCGAAGGCCGACTCGTCCGGGAAGGCGGCGGTGGACGCGCGCAGCGTCACCCGCAGCTCTCCTTCACCGACCGGCCGCACCGCCAGGAACGTGTCCGTACCCACGGGAGGCGGCGCCAGGACGGCGTCCGCATCGTCCCACCTCACGCGCAGCGTGTCGCCGTTCAGTGGACCGAGGGCCGAGAAGTCCAGGAAGGTGAAGAAGAACTGGGCGGCCGGCGGCAGCCCGCCGCTCCTCGGGGGAGTGTGCGCCCCCTGGACGCGGGCCGCCTCGACCTCGTCCACCACCGCGCGCAGATCCTCGGCGAACGTGCGCTCCGCCTTCCCCGGACCGGGCGGCGGGCCCGGCCGCAGCGGTACGGCAGCGGCGTACGGGCCGAACACGAGGTGAGCGTCGGGCTGAGCGTCGTCGTCGCGGCCGGAGACGGCAAGACCGAGGATCAGATCCTCCTGCCCGGTCGCGGCGGCCAGTGTCCGGTAGTACGCGGTGAGGACCGGGGCGAAGAGCGTCGTGCCCGCCGCGGTGGCCATCCGGCGCAGCGCGGCGACGCGGTCCGCCCCCACGGTGAATCCGGCTGAGTGGTACGGATGGGCCGCAGGGTCTCTGACCGGCGTCCCGGTTCCGGCGGGACCCCCGAGGACCGGGCGCCGATACGCCGCGTCGAGTCGTGCCCTGACGGTGCCGTCGGACGACGCCGCGCGCTCCCGCAGGGCTACGTGGTCGCGGAAGGTTCCGCGCAGCGGCGGGAGTTCGGCGGGCTCGCCCCGTACGACACGGTCGTAGAAGGCGAGCAGCTCCCGGCCCAGCAGTGCCACGCTGTAGCCGTCGCCGATCAGATGGTGGGCGTGGACGACGAGCGCGTGCTCGTCCGGCCCGAGGGTGAGCAGCCGCAGTCGCAACAGCGGCCACGCCCAGGGCTCGAAGCGGCGCTCCCGTTCCTCGGCGATCCGTGATGCGAGGAGCCCCGGTTCGGCAAGGGTCTCGAAGTCGACCGGAAGCCGCAGGGCGGGCGGAAGTTCCTGCTGAACGGCGGGGCGCGCGCCGGCCGGGAACACGGTCCGCAGCATCGGGTGGCGTACGACGCAGGCGTCCACGGCCCGCTGGAACGCCTCGGGTCGCAGCGGTCCTTCGACCCGCAGACAGGCGAGCCATGCCGTGTGGGTCCCGGGTGCCATGGCCTCCGCAAGGAGGAATCCGCGCTGGGAGGGAGCGAGGGGGAACGGGGAGGGGCCGTGCGTGTGCACGTCGTCGCGGCCGAGCCGGTCCCCGGTGTGCGCCGGCTCGTCGACGGATCCGTCGGCGGCGGCGCTGTCGATCGCCGCGGCGAGGGCGGCCAGGGTGCGGTGGTCGTACACGACCGTGGGCCTGGGCAGGGCCGGGATCTCCTCCCGCAGCCGAGCGAACACCTGGAGGACGAGCAGGGAGTCGCCGCCCAAGGCGAAGAAGTCGTCCTCGCGCCGGATCACCTCGCTGTCGAGCAGCTCGGACCAGACACGGGCCAGCAGGACTTCGGTCGGTGTCACCGGGAGCGATCCCGGCGCGTCGACAGGCATCTCGGGACCGGTGGCCGGCGCGGACGCGGTGAGCCCGGCGCGGTCGATCTTCCCGGTCCCGGTCAGGGGGAGTTGGTCGACGAGGTGAATCCGGGCCGGGAGCATGTAATCCGGAAGCGTCCGTGCCAGATGGGCACGCAGAGCCGTGGAATCCGGCGTCGCGAGGCCCGGCCGGCACTGGACGAAGGCACTCAGGCGCTCGGCATGGTGGACAACGGCCGTTCGGGCGACCGCCGGATGCGTCAGCAGCACCGACTCGATCTCGCCCGGTTCCACCCGGTGTCCACGGATCTTCACCTGGTCGTCGAGCCGTCCGAGGAACTCGAGAACGCCGTCCCCGTCGCGCCGCACACGGTCGCCGCTGCGGTACCAGCGGCGGCCGTCGCGCTCGGTGAACACGGCGGCGGTCAGTCCCGGTTCGTGCAGATAGCCGGGGGTGAGCCCCACGCCGGCGATGAGCAGCTCGCCGGGCTCGCCGGGTGCGCAGCGCCGTCCGTCCGCCGCCACCACGTCGACCTCCGTGCCGGTGAGCGGCGCGCCGATGGGCAGCGTCCGTACGTCGTCGGCGGGGCGGCTGTCGACGATGTGGAACGTGGCGTTGATGGTGGCCTCGGTGGGCCCGTACAGATTGGCGATCCGGTGCACGGGCCCGAACAGGTCGTACCAGCGGCGCACATGGGCGGGTGGGAGCGCCTCACCGCCGACGTGGATCCAGCGCAGCGCCGACAGATCCGGCGCCGACGCACCGTCCCGTATCCGCGTCTCGGCCGCTTCGAGGAGCCGGGACCACAGGCTCGGAACCGAGCTCCACACCGATATCCGCGCCCGCTCGACCCGGTCGAGCAGTGCCTCCGGGTCCCGGAGCAGCTGCCGGGGCACGGTGACCACCGTGGCCCCGACAAGGAGCGGCGCGAGGAGCTGGCGTACCGACGCGTCGAAGCACAGCGACGCCGTCTGCGCGAGCCGGTCGCCTTCGCCGTACCCGAACGTGGCCAGCGCCCAGTCGAGGTAGTTGGTCATCGACCGACGGGTGATCGGCACCGCCTTGGGCCGCCCGGTGGAGCCGGAGGTGAAGATCACGTACGCGATGGAGTCGGGGCTCGGCGCCGGAACCTCGGCACCGTCGGACCACGGTTCGGCGGGAGCGGACGGCGGGTCGTCGACCGTGACCGGCGTGATGCCCGCGGCGGCGGCGAGCTCCGTCGCCGACGCGCGGGTCGCCGCATGGCAGACGAGAGCGCGGGTACGGGACCGCTCCAGCTGGTCGGCCAGGCGCGCCGGGGGATGGGCGGCGTCCAGCGGTACCCATCCCGCACCGGCGCGCAGGATGCCGACCACACCGACGACGGTGTCGCCGCCGGGCTCGGTCAGAAGTCCCACCAGCTCGCCCGGGCCGACGCCGTGGGCGCGCAGCCTGGAGGCGAGAGCACCGGATGCCCGGTCCAGTTCCGCGTAGGTCAGGACGTCACCGTCGCCTGATTCGACGGCCACGGCGTCCGGCGTCGCCCTGAACTGCGCGCGGAGGCGGGCGACGATGTCCGTGCGGACGTCCGACGGCTCGCGGGCGGGGACGGGCATCGGCCCGACAGGGACCGGTACCGCGGCGGCGGTCTCGGCCGGCCCGGCGACCGCCATGGGCTTCGCGGCCTCGGCGAGCTCGGCCAGGTGCTCGTCGGCCAGCCGGGCGATCGTGGTCCGGTCGAACAGCCGCGCCGGAAAGTTCCACGAGAAGGACAGCGCCCCGTCGGACTCCCAGCACAGCAGACCGAGCCGGGTGGCGGCGGAGGCCGTACCGGCGGAGGTCGGGCGGACCTCCACCGGGCAGTCGGGGTCGAGGGCGACCGGGAACCGCGCGAAGCTGAACGACGCGGGCGACGCGGTACGGGGTCCCGCACCGTCCGCCGGCAGGAGCCGGGCGAGATCCAGGCTGGTCAGCCGGCCGTGCCGCTCGGCCTCGGGCCACGCGTCGCGCAGCCGTACGGCGAGCGCGTGCACCGAGTCGTCCGGGCCGACGTGGACAGGGACGGGAAGGGTGTCGGCCAGCGGTCCGACGAGCCGGTCGATGCCGGGCAGTCTGGTCTCGCGGCGGGCCCGCGCGACATTGACGGACACGTCCTCCCGGCCGCCGCCCCACCGGGACAGACAGCGCGCGTAGGCCGCGAGCAGCAGATGGAACAGGGACACATCGTGTGCCGCGGCCACCTCGCGCAGCGCGGCCGACAGGTCGGGACCGGGCGCCACCTGGTGGGCGAGGAGCGGGGGTTCGGGGAGGCCCGACGGATCGCCGTCGTACGGCAGCGCGAGCGGCTCGCCCCTGCGGGCGAGTACCTCACGCCAGTACGCCCGGTCCTCGGCGAGGGCGGGCTCCGACCGTTCCGCCTGCTGGTGTGCGGTGTAGGTGGCGAAGTCCGCGGTGAGCGGCGGGAGTTGATGCGGGCGGCCCTGGGACAGGGCTGTGTAGAGCACCCAGAGTTCCTCACCGAGGACGTTCAGGCTGAAGCCGTCGGCGGCGGCGTGATGCACCACGAGTACGAGACGGGCGGAGTCCGCTTCCCCGGTACGGGCGAGCACCGCGCGGGCGGGAGCCTCGGCGGCCAGGTCGAACGGACGGTTGCACAAGGCCTCTTCGAGCTGCCCGAGCTCCTCCTCGACGGAGCCGATGCCGGGCAGATCACGGACCTCGTACCAGTCGGGTATCCGGTCGTGGCCGGGCGGCACGGTTGCTTGCGTGGGCGCCGCCTGCCCGGGATGGATCCGCAGGCGGAGCATCGGGTGGCGCTCGGCGAGCAGCCCGAACGCCGCACCGAGCAGATCGGCGTCGAGGGGGCCGCGGACGTCCTGCGTCACATACCCGTAGGCGGCGACGTCCGGGTACAACCCACCCTGGGTGTGGAAGGCGAGCTGGACCGGCGTCAGGGAGAAGGGGACGCCGTCGTCGGCCGGCCGGGAGGCGGCCGCACTCGCCGCGTGGGCGAGGGAGGGACCTTCGGAGCCGAGTTGGTGCGCGAGTTCGCCCAGGGTCCGGTGCTCGAAGAAGAGCGTGATGGGCAGGGATCGATCGAGCTCCTTCTCCAGCCGCTTGACGAGATCGACGGCCATGAGCGAGTCCAGCCCCAGGCCGAGCAGCGGTACGTCGTCACCGAGCTCGGCCGGGGGCACCTGGAGCGCCTCGGACAGCAGCTGCCGCAGGACCCCCGACAGACCGGTCGTGTCCTCGGGGCGTACTCCACTCGTCGTGGCAGCCGAGGAGGGGGGCCGGACGTTCGGACGCGTGGGTACGGCGACGGAGGCCGGGGTGCGGCGGGCGGTAGCGGTCCCCAGGTCGGCGACCATCAGCTGGGCGGCGTCGATTCCGCAGGCGTCGTGCAGGGCCTGAAGCGCCACGCCGGTCGCCGGCGAAGCGGGTTCGGTCGGGCCTCCCGCGCCGCCGCGAGGTTCCGGTCCCGCGAGCAGTCTCGTCCCCGCGAGGAGTCCCGTGTCGGCGAACGCCCCGAAGTTGACCGACAGCCACGGCCGGCCGGCCACGCGTTCGGCGGCGGCGAAGGCGTCGAGGTAGGCGTTGGCGGCGGCGTAGTCGCCGATCGCCCCCGCCAGGCCCGGCAGCACCGAGGCGACCGAGGAGAATGCCACGCACAGGTCGGGGCGCAGGCCGTGTTCGCGGAGTCCGCGCGCGAGCAGAGCGGTGCCGCGCGTCTTGGCGGCCAGCACCTCGGCCACCTCTTCGGGCGTCTTGGCCCGCAGAGTGCCGGGGCGCACCACCCCGGCCGCGTGGACCAGCACGTCGAGACGCGGCAGCCCGGCGAGCAGCGCGTCGACGTCGGCCTCGCGGGAGACATCGGCGGCGCGGTACTCCACGGTGGCCCCGAGCGCCCGGAGTTCGGCGAGCAGCCCGGCGGGCGGCGCGGTCGAGCGACCGGTCAGCACCAGGGTCGGCCGACCCCGTACCGCGAGATCACGGGCCAGCGCGCCACCGACCCCTCCTGCGCCCCCGGTGATCAGATACACGCCGTCGGCAGGCAGCGCTGCCGCCCGCGACACGGCTTCCGCGGCGACCGGCACGGCCGTCCGGCCGAGGCGTCGCCCGGCGCGCCAGGCGATGGCGGACGCCGCCCGGCCCCCACTACCGGCCAGCGGCAGAGGACGCGCGGCGAGTTCGCGGTCGAGCGCGTCGAGGCGCGCCTCGACCTCGTCCAGTGAGGACAGGTCGACGCTGTGGGCCGCGACACCGGGCAACTCCTCGGGCAGTGCCAGAGTCAGCCCCGTCAGGACCGCCTGCGCGGGGCGCGGACGTTCCGGCCCGGCACCGGTGACATGGACGTCCTCGGTGACGACGAGCACGCGCGGGCGGTGGTGCGCGAGTCGCGGCAGCAGGTCCTGGAGTTCGGACACCATGGCGCGGTGCGCCGCGTCGAGCGCGGTGGCGGAGTCCGGCTCCACCGCCGGACCCGCGAGCAGCACGGCTGCCGTAGGGGCCGGTGCGCCGTCGGGCAGTGGGTCCCCGGCCCGCCGGACCGTGACGCCCCGCCCCGTCAACCGTGCCGTGAACGCGCGGGCGAGCGGCGAGTCCGGGCCGGCGAGGAGGACGGTACGCGGCCCGGCACCGGCGGTCGGCGGGACGTCGCCCCACACGAACCGGTGCAGCAGCGGCCGAGGCCGGGGAGCGGTGGCAGGCCAGTAGCGGCGCCGCTGGAAGGGGTACGTCGGTACGGTGATCCGGGCCCGGCCTGCGTCCATGGCCGTACGGTCCAGCGGCACACCCCGCTGCCAGAGCCGGCCCACGGTCTCGAGCAGCCCCCGCGCACCGTCCCCGTCCCGGTTCCCGGCGGCGAGCACGAGCGCCCCCGCTCCGCGTGGGTGCGCCGCCGCGACGGCACGTACGGAGCCGCCCAGAGAGTCGGCGCCGAGCTCGACGAACGTGTCGTACCCGTCGCCGAGCAGTCGGTCCACGGCCGCGCCGAAGCGGACCGGCTGCCGCGCGTGGTTCCGCAGATACGCGGGGTCCAGGACCGGCTGCCACGCGGCGCTGACCGTACTGATCAGCGGAGTCGCCGACGGCCGGAGCGCGAGGGCTTCGGCAGCTTCGGCGAGCGGGCCGAGTGCCGGATCCATCATGGGCGAGTGGAACGCCCGGGTGACCCCGAGCCGGCGTGCCGCGATCCCGCGGGTGGACAGCTCGGCGACCGCTCGCTCGACGGCGGCCTCTGTCCCGGCCAGGACGACCTGGCGGGGACCGTTGACCGCGGCCACACTCAGCGCGCCCTGCGCGTCGGCCACCAGGGCGGTGGCCGTCTCCTCGTCGCAGCGGGCCGCCGCCATGGCGCCGGGGGCGCACAACTCCGCCATCAGCCGACCGCGTTCGGCGGCGAACCGTACGGCGTCGGCGAGCGAGAGCGTCCCGGAGACGCAGGCGGCGGCGATCTCGCCGACGCTGTGCCCGGCGACCGCGTCCGGCGTGATCCCCCACGCCCGTACCTGGCGGGCGAGCGCGACCCCGTGGGCGACGAGGAGCGGCTGGGCGATGTCGGTTCCGGCGAGCGCGTCGGGCGACACGTCGTGGTCGAGGCACCAGGCGGCGAGACTGCGTCCGCGGATCACGCCGGCGTGGTCGGACGCCTCGTCGAGCGCTTCCCGGAAGGCGGGCGCGTCCGCGTACAGGGCGCGGGCCCGACCCTGCGGGCGCACGCCCTGCCCGGGAAGGAGGAGGACGAGACGTGCCCGGGAGCGCACGGCGGCGCCGATCGGCGTCTCAGTGTGACGCCTGATCCCGTCTCGAACCGCGATGTCACGTATGTGGTCGTGGCGTACGGCGCTGTCGCGCGAAGCGTCGTCGCGTACGGCATCGTTGCGAATGGCGTCGTCGCGTACGGCGTCGTCGCGTACGGCGTCGAGCCGGGCGGCGAGATCGCCCTCGGCGACGACGGCGAGCCGGTCGGGTCCCTCGTCACGGGCCGAGGCGACGGCGGCGCAGACATCGCCCTCGTCGAGACCGGGGTGGTCGCGCAGATGGTCCGCGAGAGCGGCGGCCGCGGCGCGCAGCCCGTCCGCCCCGTGGGCCGACAGCGTCAGCAGCCGTGGACCGCCCGACGACCGCGTCCGATTCTTCTCGGGCCGGGCGGGTGCCTCCTCCAGCACGGCATGGGCGTTGGTGCCGCCGAACCCGAACGCGTTGACTCCCGCGACCAGCGGGCCGGGCGCCTCCCAGTCCCGTACCTCGTCCACCAGGGCAAAACCGGAACCGGCCAGGTCGAGCGTCGGCGCGGGCGCCGTACGGAGCGGGGACGGCGGCAGCTGCCGCCGGCCGAGCGCGAGGACCACCTTCACCAGGCTCGGCATGCCGGCGGCGTTGAGCAGATGCCCGACGTTGGTCTTGACCGAGCCGAGCAGCCGGAGCTGCCCGTCGGCGCGCGGCGGGAAGGCGTGCGCGAGCGAGCGCACCTCGACGGGGTCCCCGATCGGCGTACCCGTGCCGTGTGCCTCCACGTACGACACGCTCTCGGGGGTGACCCCGGCGTCTCGGTACGTCTGCGTGATGACCTCACGCTGCGTCAGGGGATTGGGCGCCATCAGGCTCAGCGAGCGGCCGTCGTTGTTCACGGCCGTGCCACGGAGGATCGCCAGGACCGGATCGCCGGCCCGCTCCGCGTCGTCGAGACGGGTCAGGACGAGCGCCGCGCCGCCCTCCCCGGGGACGAATCCGTCGGCCGCCTCGCCGAACGTGTGACAGCGGCCGGTCGGGGACAGCGCCTGTGCCTTCTCGAGGAGCGTGTACCCGGTCGGCGTCAGATTGAGGTGGACGCCGCCGACGACCGCGACGTCGCACTCGCCGTCCTGGAGGCTGCGGCGCGCCAGGTGCAGCGCGACCAGCGCCGAGGAGCACGCGGTGTCGACCGCGAGCGCGGGCCCGGTCAGGTCCAGACAGTGCGCGACGCGGGCGGCGAGCATGTTGGGGAGGTTCCCGGTCAGCGCTGCCACCGGCAACTCGCCCTCGCCGTCCGCCTGTTCGAGTACCTTGCGGTAGCCGCTGTCACCGGCTGCGACGAACACACCCACCCGACGGCCGTGCCGACGGGGGCCCGCGTAGCCGGCCCGTTCCAGGGCCTCGTGCGCGAGCTCCAGGAGGATCCGCGCCTGGGGATCGGTCGCCAGTGCCTCCTCCTCCCCGATGCCGAAGAACGCCGCGTCGAAACCGGCCGGCTCGTCGAGGAACGCGCCCCACCGGGCGTGGCCGTCCGACGGGTGTCCCCACCGTCCGTCCGGTACGCCGGTGACGGCGTCGTAGCCTTCGACGAGCCGCTCCCAGAACACCTCCGGGGTGTCGGCACCGGGAAAGCGGCAGGCGAGACCGGATACGGCGACCACGGGCCCGGCGCCATGGAACGGCTCCGGCCGCGCCGCGGAGGAGCGGGGCGCGTCCGTCGGCGGGCGGTGCGGCGGGGAGTCCACCGCGGTGTCCGCGGTGAGGATCAGCCCGGCGAGCGCGGCCACCGTGGCGTGGTCGCGTATGTCGGACGGACGCAGCCGTACGCCGAACTCGTCCTCCAGGGCGGCCAGTACCTCCATGGCCTTGAGCGACGAGCCGCCGAGCGCACGGAAGTCGTCGTGCGGCGTGATCTCCTGCACCGGCAGCCCGAGCGCCCGGGCCCAGACCCGGACCACGCCGGCCTCGACGTCCCGACGGGAGCGTGGCGCGGGCGACGGCGGTACGTCGTTCCGCCGCGCGTCGGCCGGCACCCCCGCTGCGTTCCGGGCCCGCGGGCCCGGTGCATTCCCGGCCTGTGCGGCCGGCGTGAGTTCGGCTCCGACGCTCGCCGCGTCCCCGGCCCGTGCGGCGGGTGTGTCCCCGGCCCGCACGTCCGACGCGTCCCGGGCCCGCACGGTGAGGGCGTCCTCGGTGGGCACGCCTGCCGCGACCCCGGTCCGTACGCTCCCCACCCCGTCGGCCGGCTCCTCAGCCGCCGGAGACCCGCCCCGTTGTCCCGGCAGGGACGTGGCACCCGCCCCTGGCAGGGACCCGCCCCCCACCACCCCGACAGCCCCGCGCCCCGCGATCTCCGGATGCTCGCCGCCCTCGAAACGCTCCCGCAGCACACCGCGTCGCACCTTCCCGCTGGTCGTGCGCGGGAACGCCCGTACGGGCATGGCCAACACCCGTACGTCGTCGTGCCCCAGAGCCGCGCGGACCCGCGCCCCGACCTCGCGCAGCAGTTCGGAGGTCACGGCGGCAAGGGGTGGCGCGGGCGCGAGGAAGACGACCACCCGCTCGCCGTCGCCCGCCGGATCGGTGGAGCCCACGACCGCGACCGGGCACCGCCCGAGACCGGGCGTGCCCGCGGCGACCTCTTCGAGATCCGCCGCGTGGAACGTGCGCCCGTCGACGAAGACGACGTCCTTGGACCGACCGGTCACGCAGAGCCGTCCCTCGTGCAGGAATCCCATGTCGCCGGTGCGCAGCCACCCGTCGACGAACACGTCCGCCGTCGCCTCCGGAGCACGGTGATAGCCACGGGCCACCTGCGGCCCCCGGACCTCGATGTGGCCGACCCGCCGTTCCTCGACGGCCTCGCCCCCGCCGTCGGTGATCCGCACGGCGCACCCGTGCACGGGGCTGCCCACGTCCATCAGTTCGACCGCGTCCGGGCCGGGCACCGCGTCCACGGCCCGCCCCCGACTGAGCGCGGCGCGGTCCAGGACGAGCGGTCGCGCCACCTCGCCGGGTGGCGGGAAGGTCACGGCGAGCGTGGCCTCGGCGAGGCCGTACACGGGCTGTGGCGCACTCGCCGCGAGCCCCGTGCGCCGCATCCGCCGGAGGAAGGCCCGCCACACGGTAGGGGAGATCGGCTCCGCGCCGACCAGGACCATCCGTACCCGCGTCAGGTCGAGACGCGCGAGAGCGTCGTCGGGCACGCGCCGTTCTACGAGGGCCAGGGCGAAGTTGGCGGCCGAGAGCAGCGTCGCCCGGTGCCGTGCCGCCGCCTCCAGCCACCGTGCGGGCCGCTTGGCGAACGTCAGAGGCTCGAGCCGGACCTGCTTGATCCCTGCCGACAGCGGGACGAGGTGCGTGCCGATCAGCCCCATGTCGTGGAAGTACGGCATCCAGGTGGCCAGCACGTCCTCGGAGGCGATGCCGGCAGCTGCGCGGATCTGGGCCAGATTGGCCAGGACGGCCGCGTGGGTGAGTTCGACTCCCTGGGGAGCCCGCGTACTGCCCGAGGAGAACTGCAGGAACGCCACGTCGTCAGGGGTCCGCTCCGGCAGCCGACGCGGCGCGGGGTGGTCCCGCAGCCCGTCGAGCGTCAGGGAGCGCACGGGGTGGGGCAGGGCGTCGAGCAGCGGCGCGGTGGATGGGCCGACCGCCACCGGCGGCCGGTCGAGGAACTCCCAGACGGGCAGTACCCGCCGTACGTCCGGAGCGAGCGGCACCGGTACGAGTCCGGCGGCGACGGCGCCCCAGAAGAGCGGCAGGAACTCCTCGCTCCGATCGGCGGGCAGCACCACATGGCTTCCCGGGGCGAGACCCGCGTCGAGGAACCCTCCGGCGACACACAGGGAGTCGGAGAGCAGCGCGCGATGGGTGACGAACCGTTCGCCGCCGTCCCCGTGGACATGGACGATCCCCTGGTCGGGCGCGGCCTCGGCCGCTCCGGTCAGCACGTCCAGCAGCACCGTTCCGCTGTTTCCCCGCATCAACGCCCCCGTGGATCTCCCCAGCTGCGGGCCGCCTCACGGTGCGCGCGAGAGCGACCGCCCCCCGGTCCGTTCCGGTCTGGTCTGCCGTAATGATGACTGATCTTCGTTTCGCACTCGGAGGGGCCCGGCGGTGACTCCCTCCCCGCGCCGCGTCGGGCCGAACCGGACGCCGGACGCGCCAGGACCGCGGGGCGGCAACGCCCCGCGGTCCTGGTCTCGGGCCCGGCCGCCGGGGAGGAGGAGGCGGCCGGGGGAGCGGCCCCGTGAGGGGAGCGGGACCGCTCGATGGCTCAATGGTTCAGCAGCACCGGCTCAGCAGTACTGGCGCAGTGTCACCCGGCCGGCGCGACGGCTCCGGGGCGTCGACGTTCCGGCAGCGATCCGGCGATCCGGCGACCGAGTGGGGCCACCGGCGGCTGTCGACACGAGCAGCGGGAGCGCGAGCGCGGCAGCGGCCGGGGCGGCGAGCAGGGAACGGCGGATGGGCATGAAGCCTCCGATGGCCTCGGACGAGGGAATGACAGAACCCTCGCAATCGAAACCGGCACGGGCAACACGTCCCCAGGTTCTTTGCGCAAGATCTGAGGTTCCCCTTCGGTAACAAGGGAGTTCGAGTGCGCGGGCCCGGAGGTGACACGGGCCCCCGCGCCCGTGACGCACGAGGATCACCGATCGCGGGACGGCGCGGTCCGCGTTACGACAGGTCCCGGAGCGCCGTGCACGCGGCCCAGGCGTCGAGGAGCGGCGGGGTCACCGAGCGCCGTCGGCCCGGTCCGTGGGTGACCGCGTACCGTACGGCCGCCGGGCCGGCCTCCGGGAAGGCCGAGCGCAGGAGCGCGACCGTACCCGTGACGAAGGGCGCGGCGGCGCTCGTACCACTCAGGACCAGGAGGCGGCCGTCGAGTCCGAGCCCCGGGATGCGGTCGCCGGGGGCGCCGACCCCGTGGCGGCCGATGGACACGCCCCGGTTGGACTGAGGCATGGGGTGCCCGGCGCGGTCGTACGCGGTGACCGGGATGACCCACGGATGGTCGGTGAGTACGGAGGAGCCCACCCTGCCCTGGTTCCCGGCGGAGACCACGACGATCACGCCCCGGTCGGCCGCGTGGTCGAGGGCCGCCTCCAGGGCGTGGTCGCGGACACCGGAGGGTGCGGGCTGAGCCATGCTGAGGTTCAGGACATGGGCCCCCGCGTCGACGGTCTCCGTGATCGCCTCGGCCAGCTCTCCCGTCCGTACGCCCGACAGGCAGGTCGCCGGGCCGCCGTCGGTGGGCCGATCCGCGAAGAGGGGCCTGGAGAGCAGGGTGCAGCCGGGGCAGACGCCGCCGCTCCCGGCGATGATCCCGGCGACGGCCGTGCCGTGTGCGCAGCACACGTCGGCGCCGCGGCAGGCTCCCGCACCGGCGGGCGGGCGCAGTTCCCGGACCGGGCGGCCCGCGAACGCGGGGTGGTCCAGGGCGACGCGGCCGTCGATCAGACCGACCACGACCGACGACCGGCCGGAGGTGTGCGCCATGAGCGGCTTGAGACCGACCAGGTCCAAGGGGTCCATGGGCACCCCTCTCTCCCCTGCCCACCGGGGTGCGCGAGCGGCCTACGGGATCAGAGGCCCTTCGCCCAGGTCAACGGCATGTCTCCATGCACTGGTCGAAGCACTCGAACCACTCGGGCGAGCCCCACGGGTGGTTGTTGTTGCAGTCGGCACGGCATTCCATCGTGCAGTACGACTCCAGCTGCGGGAAGAACCGGTCGCCCTGTGGTCCCGAGACGTCGCCCCGCGTTTCCGGGACGGGGCGCGCGCTCTCGAGTTCGCGCTCGAATCCGGGGATGCGCATCGGACGTCACCCCTTCTCCTTGGGTAGCGGCTGCCGGGCGGTCACCACGTTTCCGAGCACAACCTGTCCACGCAACGCTGCACGCACTGACTGTAGTGGGGTGCGCCCTTGCACTTGTGGCGGCAGACCGGGCGCAGCTCCTCCTCGCAGGTGATGAACTGAGGGTGGAGCAGGTCACCGGTGGGCACGCCGCGTGCCGGCGGCTCGACGGCGAATCCAGGGATACGCATGGCCGTTCGTCTCCTTCTCTCTCTCGTCGGTTACCGGTCGTAGTAGTCCTGGAACGGGGAGACCAGGAAGGGGAACAGCCCGGCGAGACCGACGCGGACGAAACACTTCTCGACGACATTGGTCTGGCGGTGGGTGTACGAGAAGACGACCGTGACGACGGTCTGTGACCCGGTGCTGAGCCGGGACGGAGAGGCTTCCACCGCGGAGAGGACGTACCCCTCGTCGCGCTTCTCGTTGGACTCCTTGTAGATCGCCTGGGACCTCACCGTCAGGTAGTTGAGGGCCCGGCCGGCCGGGTCGGTGCCCGTGTTGTCGCTGAGCTGCAGCAACTGGTCGAGCAGCGCTCCGGCGCCTTTCTCGAACTCCTTGCGGGAGGTGCCGTCGGGGCGCTCGATCGCCCGGATCAGCTCCTTGCTGTCGAAGGCCCAGATCTTCTCGACGCCGACGACGGGGACGGAGAGACCTTGGCAGGCGCCCGGGGGAGCGATCGGGCCGAGATGGCCGACGACCACGGAGAGATCGCGCCTGTCGGGGACCGGGCGAAGGGCCTCCACGAGGTCGTCCAGACCGGCCGGGTCGGTCGGCTCCAGGATGTAGGTGTCGACGCCCTGGACGGAGAGGACGAAGCACATCTGCCGGGCGATGTAGCGGTTCTCCGGTGCGGAGAGGACGCGGTACATCGCGTCGGCGTCGGTGCTGTCGGTCTTGCCGTCGGCGCCCGCGATGTGGAAGAACTCGTGCTGGACGGAGATGTCGGGGAAGACGGCGTGGACGCGGCCCAGCACGTAGACGTAGCCGTGGGCGCGGTCGCCGGTGCCGCTTCCGGCGTCGGGGGAGGCGGCTGTGCAACCGCATCCGGCCTGGGTGACGGTCGGCTCGGTGGCGAGAGCGGCGTGGAGGTTCTCGGGGGCGAGCGCGGGGGCGGCGGGAGTTGGGGGAGCGGGACGTACCTCGGCTTCCGGCGCGGGGCTCGTGGCCGTGACGGTCTCAGTGATCTCGGGGTCCATCAGTCACTCCTCACGCACACTCTGTCGGGCCGTCAGACCGAGGGGCGGCCGATGCCGCCCCTGGCGCCCTGTCGTGCGGGCGCCCTGCACAGTGCTTCAGAGGTCCCGCCCGCCGCCGATCGTCATCCACCGGTTCAGCGCCTCGGCCCTGCGGCCACAGCCGCCGCAGGGCCGGATCCCCACCGCCGTGGTCACCCGGGCGACGGCGTCGCCCAGCCCGATCTCCGTACCCTCACGCGCGAAGCCGGGAATGCGTACCTGATGGCGAGTCCTGTCGTGGCGGCGGGTGCCACGGGAGTCGCGTGCCGCTCGCTTCCGAGCCGCACCCCGACCGCTCGTTGCACTGTCAACCATCCTGCTCACATCCCGGGGTTGAACCACTCGGCGGACGCCACACGGCGCGCTCCCACCCCTCCCCATTTTCCTCCAGGGGTGCTCCGGCCGCACTCCGATCAGCCTGGACGCCGCCGCCCTGTGGCGCGCCGGTGCCGGCCGACCCGCAGCGCGTCAATGAGAGGGGGCCTTCATCGCCTGAACGGGCGCCAATGGAGCGGCTGTTGACCGCCGTGGCATTGCTGCTGGATGCGGTCGATTCCATGCGTTTGTAGTGCGCGTCATGGCAAGGGTCGATCAATTTGGGTCGAGGTCGGTCAGTGCGGAGGTTCTCGTTCCAGCAAGGTCACATGGCGTACCCGAACTGACTATTCTCCCCTGCGTGTTGCGCTGCGCTCACAGCGAGTCACCGAACGCTGTGTCGCGCGTGGACGGAAGCCTGGCCGCAGGGAGGCGTGACCACCGATGCGATCTCGAACCGACCTGTCGGGGGCACCCATCAGAACACCCGCGCGTGGCATGGCGAAGTCCCGACCGCTCCTGTCGGCGTGTCGCATCACCCCCAGTCCACTCATTCCAGACTGTTTAGGGACCCCTCGATGGTTCGTACAGGTTCAACGCCTGGAGGCCTGCGGCGCGCAGCGGCTCCGGCATGGCTAGTCCCCCCCGGTGTTCTGGCCGGGGCCTGCGGCATAGCGCTGATCTTCGTTTCCGCGCAGATACGCACGCCGGTTGCCTGGTGCGGCCTCGTCGCCGTCGTCCTGACGGCCATCATCTCGGCTGAGACGGCGCGCCGGGCGCGCAAGGCGGAGGAGGCCCGCCACGCGCGGGCGAGTGCCGAGGTCCAGCAGTACTACGCGCAACGCGAGGCCGCGCTGCTCGGGCGCCTGGCCGATCAGCGGGCCACCACGGTATGGCTCGCGGAAGAGCTCCTCCCCGCGGCCGTCGCCCGGATGCAGAAGGGCGACCCGGCTTCCGAGATCCTGCAGTCCGTCTCGCTCGGGGAACATCTCGACAGCGAGTTCGCCGATGCGCTCCGGCAGGCTCTGCGGACGCTCCTGGAGGCGGTGGAGGCCGAGGAACACACCCGGGACTCCTCCCAGCGGGCACTGGTGGCGATCGCGCGAAGGGTCCAGGCGATCGTGCATCAGCTCGCCAAGGACCTCCGCGACATGCAGATCCTCCACGGCACGGATCTCGTGGTCTCCCACGGTCTGCAGGCCATCGACCATCGCAACGCCCTGATCGGGCGCCTCGCGGCCAGTGTCGCGGTACTGGGTGACGCCCGGCCCGGGCGGCAGTGGTCAAAGGCGATCCCTCTCTACGACGTCGTACGAGGGGCCATGTCACGCATCGTGGACTATCCCCGCGTGAAGCTGCAGTCGGTGACGGAAGTGGCCGTGATCGGCCAGGGCGCCGAGCCGCTGATCCATGTGCTCGCCGAGTTGCTCGACAACGCCACGACCTTCTCGCCGCCGCACACCCCGGTCGAGGTCAGCGCGAGCGAGGTGCCTTCCGGTATCGCCATCGAGATCGAGGACCGTGGGGTCGGGCTCACCGAAGAGGTGCGGCAGCGCATCGACCGCATCATGGCGCGGGCGGCATCCGGCCTCGATCTGGCCGACCTGGGCGAGGCGACGCAGCTCGGCCTGCCCGTCGTCAGCCGGCTGGCCCGCGAGAACGGCCTTGATGTCGATCTGCGCACCTCCGCCTATGGCGGAGTGCGGGCCGTGGTGCTCGTTCCGCGGAGCATGATCACCACGGTTCAGCAACCTGCCCAGAAGATCCAACCGTTCGCGCCGAAGCACCTGGGCGCACCGATCGTGCCGAGGCCGGCGATGACGCGCGATGCCGCAGCAGATTCCGTCGAGGTCAGACAGACCGTCAACGGGCTGCCGCAGCGGCGACGGGAATCGCCCGTCCCGACGCCGGTCGTCCGCACGGCGCCCCAGCCCCCCACTGCTCCGGCCGCGTCCCCCGGAGCGACCGGCGCCGCCCGGCAGCCGGGCCTGATGTGGGAGGCGTTCAGCGGGGAGAAGAGACCGGGTACCGACCAGTCCAGTCAAACCAGCGAGCCATCAGATGAGGATGAGTAACCGTGACGCCACTGCCAAACATGGACTGGATGCTCAAGGAGCTTGCGGCCAGCGTTCCGTATGTGCGACACGTGGTCGCGCTGTCGTCGGACGGTTTGTGCATCGGTCAAGCGAACACGGAGACCGACACCGCTGACGCCATCGCCGCCGCGTGCTCGGGCATGCAGAGCCTGGCGAAGGCCATCGCGCAGAAGTTCCCGCACGGGGACGGCTCGACGCGCATGGTCGGCATCGAGGTCGACGGCGGCTACTTCTCCCTGATGGCGGCCGGACCCGGAGCCTACCTCGCGGTGCTGGCCGACGAGGAAGTGGACGCGGGGTTGCTCGGCGACCGTATGCGCACGCTCGTGGTCCGGATCGGCCAGCACATGACCAGTCCGCCGCGGGATGACGTCGGGCAGGCGATGTGACGTCAGAGCACCAGGACACATGGGATGAAGGCAGTCCCGTACCGCTGTACGTCATCTCCGGTGGCCCGGGTTCCTCGGCAAAGGCCTTCAACCTGGTCACCCTCATCACATCGAGGTCGGCACCCGAACCCGCGATGCAGCCCGAGCAGGCCGCGATCCTCAGCATGTGCCAGTACCCGCTGTCGGTGGCAGAGATATCCGCGTATCTCAGTCTTCCGTTCAGTGTCCTCACGGCGCTGCTCTCCAAGCTCGTCGAGGACGGGCGAGTCGAGGCCATCGCTCCTGTTCCCGTCGCTTCGGTCCCCGAACTCGGCCTTCTGGAGGCGGTGATCCATGGACTACGTAATCTCTGACCCCGCCGCCGGCCCGCGCGGCACCGACGTGCTGCTGCCGCACGGCGCCAGGGGAGTCAAGGTCGTGATCGTCGGCGGCTTCGGCGTCGGCAAGACGACCATGGTCGGGGCGGTGAGCGAGATCTCGCCTCTGACCACCGAAGAAACCATGACGCAGGCCGGCGTCGGGATCGACCACAACCCCGGCGCGGAGGGCAAGAGCACCACCACCGTCGCCATGGACTTCGGCCGTATCAGCATCAACGAGGAGCTGATCCTCTATCTCTTCGGGACGCCGGGGCAGGAGCGCTTCTGGTTCCTGTGGAACGGCATCTTCGAAGGCGCTCTCGGCGCCGTGGTCCTCGTCGACACCCGGAGGATCGAAGTCTGCTTCGAGATCATCACCCGTCTGGAAGACCGCCGCGTCCCCTTCGTCGTGGCCGTCAACACCTTCCCCGAGGCCCCACAGCATCCGATAGCAGCGCTGCGGACTGCTCTGGACCTCAACGAATCAGTGCCCATCGTCACCTGTGACGCGCGCGACCGGTCGTCCTGCCGCGACGCCCTGCTCTCGCTGATGGGCTACCTGTGCACCCTCGCCGCCGCTCAGGAGTCCGCATGACTGTCCCGCCCACCGACCGCACCACGACAGAATCGGGGCTCGTCCCGCCCCCGGGCTGCCCGGCCCACACCGCCACGGGCGCCGAGGGAGTGACCCGACTCCATGGCGCCGCCGCCGAAACCGACCCCATGGGCCTGTACGAGAAGTTGCGTGCCACCCACGGTCCGGTGGCGCCCGTCCTCCTCGAAGGAGACGTACGCGCCTGGCTCGTTCTCGGATACCTCGAGAACCGTGATGTGGCCACCCGCTCCACCCAGTTCTCCCGTGACCCCCGTACCTGGCACGGCTGGAAGAGCGGCGAGATCGACCCCGAGACCTCACCGCTCGTGCCGATGATCGGCTGGCGTCCCGACTGCGTGTGCGCGGACGGCGAAGAGCACCAGCGTCTGCGTGGCGCCGTCACGGCCAGCCTCAACCAGTTCGACCAACGCGGCATCCGCCGCCACATCACCCGCTTCGCGCACCAGCTGATCGACGACTTCTGCGAGAGCGGCAGGACGGAGCTGGTGGGTCAGTTCACCGAACCCCTCCCCATGCTCGTCCTCACCCATCTGCTCGGCATGCCGGACGAGGACGGCCCCAAGCTCGTCCATGCGGCCCGTGACCTCTTCAAGGCCACCGAGACGTCGCTCGCCAGTAACGCCTATGTGCTGGAGACGCTCAAGCAGCTCGTCGCCGCCAAGCGCGAGCTGCCCGGGCAGGACATCGCTTCCGTGCTGATGGCCCACCCTGCCGGCCTCACCGACGAGGAGGTGCAGCACCACCTGCGCCTCATCCTGCTCGCGGGCTATGAGACGACCGCCAATCTCATGGCCAACGTGCTGCGGATGACGGTCACCGACCCGCGGTTCCGAGGGTCGTTGGCGGGCGGACAGATGACCCTGCCCGAAGCGGTGGAGCAAGTCCTGTGGGACGAGCCGCCGTTGATGGTGTGTCCGGGCCGCTGGGCCACCGGTGACACCTCGCTCGGAGGTCAGGAGATCAAGGCGGGAGACATGCTCCTGCTCGGCCTGGCCGCCGGCAACGTCGATCAGGCCGTCCGCCAGGACCCCTCGACCCGCGTGCACCACAACCGCGCGCATCTGTCGTTCAGCGCCGGCGCCCATGAGTGCCCCGGCCAGGACATCGGTCGTGTCATCGCCGACACCGGCATCGACATCCTGCTCACCCGGCTTCCGGACATCAGCCTGGCCATCGCCGAGTCGGAGCTCAGCTGGCGTTCCTCCACCTGGGCCCGGCATCTGACGGCTCTGCCCGTGAAGTTCGCCTCCCGCGCCCGGGAAGCCCGCGATCTGCCGGCACCGCTGCCGGCCCCGCCCGCGCCGACCGTCGGCATGCAGATGGCACCCCGCTTGCCGGTACTCGAACCCCGCGTCTCGTGGCGCCAGCGGCTGAGGCGGTTGCTGCGGCTGCGATAGGCCTCGTCGGTCGTATCGGGATCGAGCCCACAGCCGAGGGGCGGGCGGACCCCCCCCGTGGGCCCCCCCCCCCCCGGGGGGGGCCCGGGGCCCCCGGGGCCCAACGCAGGGCCCCGGGTCGGCGGGAAGACCTTTTTGGGGGGGCCGAAAGC
>NZ_JBHJTL010000012.1:0-123137 GCF_042264065.1 Streptomyces sp. NPDC056222
CCGACGGGGGCCCCGCGCGCTGCTCTGTGGGGGGGGGGCGGTTCGGGGGGGGTGGTGTCCCGCCCCCCCCCCCCCCCACTTCGGTGGGGCCATTCGGCGGTAGCACCCCCGACGTGCGACGATGTGCGGCATGTCGCAGCAGCACCCCGTTCGGAGCACCGGATCACCGCCCCCGCGTCCGGACGCGTCCATGTCGCTGCTGAACAACGTGATCGACCACGCGCTCGACGACGGTTACGCGGAGGCCTCGGCCCGGCGTGAGGCGGAGGGCGGCGGGCTGCCGCGGACGCTGCGGGCCAAGCTCGGCCTGGCGGCCGGCCTCGTGCTCGCGGCGGCGGTGGTGACCGTGGGCGCCGCGGAGGCACGGATCTCCGCGCCGGTCGTCGCCAAGGAGCGGCAGGAGCTCATCGGCCGGATCGACGCGGAGACCGCCGCGGCCGACAAGCTGGAGCAGGACGTCGAGAAGATCCGTGCCGAGGTCGGCGAGCGGCAGCGCAAGGCGCTGGAGCAGCACGGCGGTGACCAGGCCGAGCTGGTGGCCCTGCTGTCGGGGGCGACCCCGGTGCACGGTCCGGGCGTGAAGCTCGTGGTCGACGACGCCAAGGACACCGAGCAGGGTGGCGGGGGTCCCCGGGAGAGCAGCGGGTTCTCCGACACGGGCCGGGTCCGTGACCGTGACATGCAGCGCGTCGTCAACGGGCTGTGGGAGTCGGGCGCCGAGGCCGTCTCGATCAATGGCCAGCGGCTGACGTCGCTGTCCGCGATCCGGGCGGCGGGCGACGCCATACTGGTCGACAACAAGCCGCTCGTGCCGCCGTACACGGTGCTCGCGGTGGGGGACGGGCAGCGGCTCAGCACCGCGTTCCAGGACAGCGCCGACGGCCAGTACCTGCACGCGCTGCAGGAGAACTTCGGGATCCGCACCAGCATCACGGCCGAGACGGACGTGCGTCTGCCGGCCGCGCCGAGCCTGATCGTACGTACAGCAGAGCCGAGGGGAGCCGGGGCCGCCAAGCCCACCGGGCAGGCCACGGCCGACACAGGGAAGGGCACATCTTGATCGCCGTACTGGGCCTGATCGTGGGAGTGGTGGTCGGACTGTTGGTCCGGCCCGAGGTTCCGGCGGTGGTCGAGCCCTATCTTCCGATCGCCGTGGTCGCCGCCCTCGACGCGGTCTTCGGTGGCCTGCGTGCCATGCTCGACGGAATCTTCGTCGACAAGGTCTTCGTGGTCTCCTTCCTGTCGAACGTGGTGGTGGCCGCGCTGATCGTCTTCCTCGGCGACAAGCTGGGTGTCGGCGCGCAGCTGTCGACCGGTGTCGTCGTCGTGCTCGGCATCCGCATCTTCTCCAACGCCGCCGCCATCCGGCGGCACGTGTTCCGGGCGTGACGCGATGAGCAACGACGTGCACCCCGAGACGCCGGAGAACCCGGACGACGACAAGGCGACCCCGTCGACCCCCGCCGCCCCCGAGAAGCAGCTGACCGGGCGGCAGCGGCTGGCCGCGGGGCTGTGGCCGCCGCGGGTGAGCCGGGCCCAACTCATCGTCGCCCTGCTGCTGTTCGTCCTCGGTCTGGGTCTTGCCATCCAGGTCCGGTCCACCAGTGACAACAGTGCGCTGCGCGGCGCCCGTCAGGAGGACCTGGTCCGTATCCTCGACGAGCTCGACGACCGTACGCAGCGCCTGGAGGACGAGAAGGCGCGTCTGGAGAACCAGCGCTCCGAGCTGGAGTCCAGCTCGGACCAGGCCGAAGAGGCGCGCAAGCAGACCCAGGAGAAGGAGCAGCAGCTCGGCATCCTGGCCGGCACGGTCGCGGCCGAGGGGCCGGGCATCACGCTGACCGTGGCCGGCGCGGCGGCGGCGGTCGAGTCGGACATGCTCCTCGACGCGATCCAGGAGCTGCGTGCCGCGGGCGCCGAGGCGATCCAGATCAACAACGTTCGGGTGGTTGCTGACAGCTACTTCTCCGGTGCGGGAAGCGACATAGAGATCGATGGAACGAAGGTGACCGCTCCGTACGTCTTCAAGGTCATCGGCAAGCCGGAGGATCTCGAGCCGGCGCTCAACATCCCCGGTGGAGTCATTCAGACACTGGAGAAGGAGCAGGCCACGGCGACCGTGGCCAAGTCCGAGAAGATCGTTGTGGATGCCTTGCGACCTGCGAAGCGGCCTGACTACGCTCAGTCGTCCTCGCAGTGAGGCGGGGGTGCATGGCGGTCGCGCGACATGGGGAAGACGTTGCGGGGGGTCGCCGCATCACAAGCGTGGTGCGTGGTGGAAACTGTCCGGAGGATACGGACGTTGTGAAGGTGTCCGGGTCGGCAGGTGTGTTCATTCAGGGTTCGTCCTGCCCCACGGGCGGGTCTGTTTCGGTCAAGGGGAATCGCCCGTGAGTTTTTTTGCGAAGTTGTTCGGCAAGAGCGCACGCGAGGACGGCGGCAACGCCAAGCACCGCGCGCCGCGCCATGCCCAGAGCGAGGAACAGGGTGGCGAGCGTCCGCTGTTCCGCGATGAGGTCGGCGGCCAGGGCGGAGATGTCGCGGGCGCGCACGGCGCGTCGTCTGTTGACCCTGCCGGTGCCGGCCGCATAGGTTTCGGGGAACCATCAACCTCAAGTACGGGTGGAGGGTTCACCCCCGATCCGTATGCGACCCAGACCTCCGCGGGTCAGCCGCGGCAGGAGGATGCGTCCATGCCGGTGTGTACGAGGTGCGGTCACCGCAACACCGCGGACAGCCGTTTCTGCTCCCACTGCGGTACGCCGCTGCGGGGCGGGGCGCCCGTGGAGCGCGCGTCCGAGACGACGTCGACGATCTCGATCTCGGGCCTCGAGGCCTACGACGCCGAGGTCACCGGTCAGACGGCCATGCCGTCCCTGTCGCCCGAGGCTCTGGCGGCCGTCGAGGCCCTGCCGGCCGGTTCGGCTCTGCTCGTCGTGCGGCGCGGCCCGAACTCGGGCAGCCGGTTCCTGTTGGACAGCGAGCTGACCACGGCCGGCCGTCACCCGCAGAGCGACATCTTCCTCGACGACTTCACCGTGTCGCGGCGCCACGTCGAGTTCCGGCGGGCGCAGGACGGCAGCTTCACCGTCGCCGACGTCGGCAGCCTCAACGGCACGTACGTCAACCGTGAGCCGATCGAGTCGGTTGTTCTGTCCAACGGTGACGAGGTGCAGATCGGCAAGTACCGGCTGGTCTTCTACTCGAGCCAGCGGGGCGTGTGACGCCTCCGGGAAGCCTTCAGGGAAGGTCCATGCTGCGAACACCGACGGGCGGTGCCGGACACGGCACCGCCACCGCGGGCGACCGGCTGGTCAGCATCGGGACGGTGCTGAACCAACTGCGTGACGAATTTCCCGAAGTGACCATTTCCAAGATCCGGTTCCTGGAGGCCGAGGGGCTTGTCGAGCCCCGGCGGACGGCCTCCGGATACCGGAAGTTCAGCCCGCAGGACGTGGAGCGGCTCGCCCAGATCCTGCGGATGCAGCGGGACCACTATCTTCCGCTGAAGGTCATCCGGGAGCATCTCGACGCCCTTGCCCGGGGTGAGCAGATCAAGCTCCCGTCGCCCAGCCCGCAGCGCGATCTGCTCGACGGGGCCTGGGAACCGGAGGGCGACCGTCCTACCGCCACACGGGTGGGACGGGCCGAGCTCCTCGCCGCCGCCGAGGTGAGCGAGGAGGAGCTCGCGGAGTGGGAGTCGTACGGGCTCATCGCCGCGGGGGCCGAGGGCGGCTATGACGCGGAGACCGTCACGGTCGCCAGACTTGTCGCGGATCTGGGGAGATTCGGTCTGGAACCGAGGCATCTCAGGGCGGTCAAAGCGGCGGCGGACCGGGAGGCGGGTCTGGTCGAACAGGTGGTCGCGCCGCTGCGCCGGCACCGTAACCCGCAGACCAGAGCACATGCGGAGGCCACTGTGAAGGAGCTCGCCGGGCTCTCCATCCGGCTGCACGCGGCACTGGTCCAGACCGCTCTGGGGCTCCGGCTCCCGTGATCTTGTGGGGGCCCGACTACCCAAACCGGTCGGGCACGTCCTAGGGTTGCTGTGTGAACGAGCTCGACGTTGTGGGTGTCCGGGTGGAAATGCCCTCCAACCAGCCGATCGTGCTCCTGCGTGAAGTGGGAGGCGATCGGTACCTCCCCATCTGGATCGGACCGGGTGAGGCGACCGCGATCGCCTTCGCCCAGCAGGGCATGGCCCCCGCCCGGCCGCTGACGCACGACCTCTTCAAGGATGTCCTTGAAGCCGTGGGCCAGGAGCTCACCGAGGTCCGCATCACGGACCTCCGTGAAGGCGTCTTCTACGCGGAGCTGGTCTTTGCCAGCGGCGTCGAGGTGAGCGCCAGGCCCTCCGACGCGATAGCGCTCGCGCTGCGCACCGGGACGCCGATCTACGGCAGTGACGGTGTGCTCGACGACGCCGGTATCGCGATTCCGGACGAGCAGGAGGACGAGGTGGAGAAGTTTCGCGAGTTCCTCGACCAGATCTCCCCCGAGGACTTCGGCTCCAGCAGCCAGTGAGGTCCAGCAGCCACTGAGGTGAGCCGGCCGTGGGCCGGCCACCGGCCGTCGCGCGCCGGGTGCGGTCAGGGCATTCGAGTAGCCTTTCCCCGGAGAGAGACACGGGAAACCACTCTCAGGGTGATTATCACTCGGCGTGCCGAGTGTGGCGATCGTTGACGCACCCCGAGTGACTGCCTACCTTCGTGTGGGCAGGTCAAGGACGGAGGGTCGGCGTGATGAGCAGCGGCGACGGTACGGCAGGGGGCTCTCTCGGGCGTGCGCCCGGGGAGGACGGTCCGTATCCGCTTCACGGCAGTGTGGGCGACCTCGGTACGGACGTGAGTGCGGGCGCGGCTGCGGCATCCGGGACGGACGTGGTGGGCTACCGCGGTCCGACGGCGTGCGCGGCGGCCGGGATCACCTATCGCCAGCTGGACTACTGGGCGCGCACCGGCCTCGTGGAGCCGAGCGTGCGGCCCGCGTACGGATCCGGCACGCAGCGGCTGTACAGCTTTCGGGACGTCGTCGTCCTCAAGATCGTCAAGCGGTTCCTGGACACCGGGGTCGCGCTGCAGAACATCCGGGCCGCGGTGCAGCATCTGCGCGCACGCGGCTTCCGCGACCTGGAGCGCATGACGCTGATGAGCGACGGAGCCACGGTCTACGAGTGCTCCTCGCCGGACGAGGTCGTCGACCTGCTCCAGGGCGGGCAGGGCGTGTTCGGGATCGCGGTGGGCGTGGTCTGGCGCGATGTCGAGGCGGCGCTCTCGCAGCTGCACGGGGAGCGCGTCGACACCGGTGAGACGCTGATCGGCCACAACCCGAGTGACGAGCTCGCGCGGCGCCGGCGGGACCGGGCGGTCTGAGCGTCGGACGGGCTGCGCGTGGGGCGGCTGTATTCGTGCCCGCACGTGCGTGCGGTCGAATGTCAGTGGCGTAGGGGAGCATCGGAGATGTGAGAGCCGCGCCGACGATTCTGCATCTGGACATGGATGCCTTCTTCGCCGCCGCCGAGCAGGCGGCGAAGCCGAGTCTGCGTGGAAAGCCGGTGGTGGTCGGAGGTCTGGGCCCGCGCGGGGTCGTCGCCACCGCCTCGTACGAGGCGCGACGCTTCGGGGTGCACTCAGCGATGCCGATGGCGCAGGCGCGGCGGCGGGCGCCCAATGCCGCCTATCTCGTGCCGCGCTTCGGCTTCTACCGGGGGATCAGCGAGCAGGTCATGGAGCTGCTCGGGCGGCTGTCACCGCTCGTGGAGCCACTGAGCCTGGACGAGGCCTTCGTCGACCTGGAGGCCGGGGGTGTGGCCGACGACGGTGAGAGCGCGCGGGAGGCCGGTGAGCGGCTGCGCAGGGACATTCTCGCCACCACGGGGCTGACGGGGTCTGTGGGGCTCGCGGGGTCCAAGATGCTGGCGAAGATCGCCTCGGAGGAGGCCAAGCCCGATGGCCTGGTGCTGATCGAGCCGGGGACCGAGCGGGAGCTGCTGGGGCCGAAGTCGGTGCGGATTCTGCCGGGCGTGGGGCCGGCCACCGGTGAGCATCTGCGGCGGGCCGGTATGACGACGGTGTCGGACCTGGCGGAAGCGGGCGAGGACGAGCTTGTACGGCTCCTTGGGCGGGCGCACGGGGCGTCCCTGTACCTGATGGCCCAGGGGTACGACGATCGGCCTGTGGTGGCCGAGAGGGACACGAAGTCGGTGTCGGTGGAGGACACCTTCGACGTGGACCTGCACGACCGGGTACGGATCCGGATCGAGGTGGAGCGGCTGGCCGAGCGGTGCGTGGGGAGGCTGCGGGGCTCGGGCCACTCGGGGCGCACGATCGTGCTGAAGGTGCGCCGTTTCGACTTCTCGACGCTGACGCGTTCCGAGACGCTGCGGGGACCGACGGACGACCCCGTGGTGGTGCGGGAGGCCGCGGGGCGGCTGCTCGAGGGGGTGGACACGACGGGCGGGGTCCGGCTGCTGGGGGTGGGGGTGAGCGGGCTCGCGGACTACACCCAGGAGGATCTGTTCGCCCAGGCGGCGGAGGCGGAGGCCGAGGCGGCGGGGCCGGTGGAGCGGTCCGAGGAGGCGTCACCCATGGAGGCCGCCCCTGAGCCGGCCGCGCCCGCCGAGCGGCGGTGGTCGCCCGGGCACGACGTACGGCATGCGGTGTACGGCGCCGGGTGGGTGCAGGGGAGCGGTGTGGGGCGGGTCACCGTCCGCTTCGAGCAGCCCGGGTCGGCGCCGGGGCGGGTGCGGACGTTTCTCGTGGACGACCCGGAGCTTGAGGCGGGGGAGCCGCTGCCGCTGGTGGGGGTCGAGCCCGGCCTCCGGCCGGGCTTGTCGCTCCCACCGTCCCCCTGAGCATCGCCAGGGGTCCCCGTCTCGCTTCGCTCGCTGGGGTGACGGAGATTCCGGTCCCCTCGTGGGTCCGTCGCGCCGCCGACGGCCGGCGGAGGGTGTGCGGGCGTGCCTGCTCCCGGTCCGGCGGGCCGGAGGCGTCAGGTCTCCTCCTGGCCCGCCAGGCGGCCGAAGTCGCGGTCCGGGGGTGGTGGGGGGAGGGAGATGTTGTAGTGGCGGTAGAGCTGGAGCTCCTGCTCGGGGGAGAGGTGGCGGCCCACGCCGAAGTCCGGGGCGTCCTTGATCAGGGACCGGTCGTAGGGGATGTGGAGGCCGTCCTTGGCCAGCTCGCTCGGCTCCAGGGGGACGAAGGCGTCCCGGCTGAAGAGGCCCGTGCGGACCGCGGCCCACTCCGGGACTCCGGTCGCGTCGTCCAGATACACCTCGTCCACGGTGCCGATCTTGTGCCCCTCGCGGTCATACGCCTTGCGGCCGATCAGGCTGCGCGGATCGATGTCGGTCTGCACGGTCCCTCCAACAGGTCGCAACTGCTCTAAGACTACGAAAGTGCACATCTGGGATGTCGGCCACTTGAGCGATGGCTCCGGGAACCTCGCTGGTAGGCTGGCTGTGGCTGTCGACCCTGTGCGGGAGAGTCCTCCGGAGAAACCTTTCGGAGGCGCCGAAGGAGCAAATCCTCCCCGGAATCTCTCAGGCCCCTGTACCGCACGGACGAGGTCACTCTGGAAAGCAGGGCGGACGTCCGACGGCATCCGCTCTCACCGACGGTGAAAGCCGGCGAGCCCCTTTGGCGTGCCGGTGAAACTCTCAGGTTGAGATGACAGAGGGGGAGGCCGTCCGGGCACCCGCGCCGTTGGTGCCCCTCGCAGGTCGTGACGACCAGGAGGCCTCCGTACATGACCGCCAACCGCATTCCGCTCTCCGAACTCGAACAGGGCATCCCGTTCGAGCAGCGGCACATCGGGCCCGACGCCGAAGCACGGGCCAAGATGCTCGCGCAGGTCGGCTACGGCTCCCTCGACGAGCTCACGGCCGCCGCCGTGCCGGACGTGATCAAGAACGCCGAGGCGCTCGGTCTGCCCTCGGCCCGTACCGAGGCCGAGGTCCTCGCCGAGCTGCGTGAGCTCGCCGACCGCAACCAGGTCCTCGCCCCGATGATCGGCCTGGGTTACTACGGCACCTTCACCCCGCCGGTGATCCTCCGCAACGTCATGGAGAACCCGGCCTGGTACACGGCGTACACGCCCTACCAGCCGGAGATCTCGCAGGGCCGTCTCGAGGCGCTGCTCAACTTCCAGACCATGGTCGCCGACCTCACCGGTCTGCCCACCTCCGGCGCCTCCCTGCTCGACGAGGGCACCGCGGCCGCCGAGGCCATGGCGCTCTCCCGCCGCGTCGGCAAGGTCAAGAACGGTGTCTTCCTCATCGACGCCGACGCCCTGCCGCAGACCATCGCCGTCATCGAGACCCGCGCCGAGCCGACCGGTGTCGAGGTCGTCGTCGCGGACCTGTCCGACGGCATCCCCGCCGAGATCGCCGAGCGCGGTGTCTTCGGTGTGCTCGTCCAGTACCCGGGCGCCTCCGGTGCCGTCCGCGACATCAAGCCGCTGATCGACGCCGCCCACGAGCTCGGCGCCATCGTCACCGTCGCCGCCGACCTGCTCGCGCTGACCCTGCTGACCTCGCCGGGCGCGCTCGGTGCCGACATCGCCGTCGGTACCACCCAGCGCTTCGGCGTCCCGATGGGCTTCGGTGGCCCGCACGCCGGCTACATGGCCGTCCAGGACAAGCACGCCCGCTCGCTCCCCGGCCGCCTCGTCGGTGTCTCCGTCGACGCCGACGGCAACCGGGCGTACCGCCTGGCGCTGCAGACCCGCGAGCAGCACATCCGCCGCGAGAAGGCCACCAGCAACATCTGCACCGCGCAGGTGCTGCTCGCCGTCATGGCCGGCATGTACGCCGTCTACCACGGCCCCGACGGCCTCAAGGGCATCGCCCAGCGCACCCACCGGTACGCGGCGATCCTCGCCCAGGGCCTGAAGGCCGGCGGTGTCGAGGTCGTCCACGGCGACTTCTTCGACACTCTCACCGTTCGCGTGCCCGGCAAGGCCGCCGAGGCCGTCGCCGCCGCCCGCGAGACCGGCGTCAACCTGTACCTCGTCGACGCCGACCACGTGTCGATCTCCTGCGACGAGACCACCGGGCGCGCCCAGCTCGCCGCCGTGTGGGCCGCCTTCGGTGTCGACGCCGACATCGAGGCCCTGGACGCCGCCACCGAGGACGCGCTGCCCGCCGAGCTCCTGCGCTCGGACGCGTACCTGACCCACCCGGTCTTCCACGCGCACCGCTCCGAGACGTCGATGCTGCGCTACCTGCGCAAGCTCGCCGACCGCGACTACGCGCTCGACCGCGGCATGATCCCGCTCGGCTCCTGCACCATGAAGCTGAACGCGACCACCGAGATGGAGCCGGTCACCTGGCCCGAGTTCGGTCAGATCCACCCCTTCGCGCCCATCGAGCAGGCGCAGGGCTACCTCACGCTCATCACCGAGCTCGAGGAGCGCCTCGCCGAGGTCACCGGCTACGACAAGGTGTCGATCCAGCCGAACGCCGGTTCGCAGGGCGAGCTGGCCGGTCTGCTGGCCGTCCGCGCCTACCACCGCGCCAACGGCGACGAGCAGCGCACCGTCTGCCTCATCCCGTCCTCCGCGCACGGCACCAACGCCGCCTCCGCGGTCATGGCCGGCATGAAGGTCGTCGTCGTCAAGACCGCCGACGACGGTGAGGTCGACGTCGCGGACCTGCGCGCCAAGATCGAGCAGTACCGCGACGAGCTGTCCGTGCTGATGATCACCTACCCGTCCACGCACGGTGTGTTCGAGGAGCACGTCGCCGACATCTGCGCCGAGGTGCACGACGCCGGTGGCCAGGTGTACGTCGACGGCGCCAACCTCAACGCGCTGGTCGGGCTGGCCAAGCCGGGCAAGTTCGGCGGCGACGTCTCGCACCTGAACCTGCACAAGACCTTCTGCATCCCGCACGGCGGCGGTGGCCCGGGCGTCGGCCCGGTCGGTGTGCGCGCGCACCTCGCGCCGTACCTGCCGAACCACCCGCTGCAGCCCACCGCCGGTCCGGAGACGGGCGTCGGCCCGATCTCGGCCGCCCCGTGGGGCTCGGCCGGCATTCTGCCGATCTCGTGGTCGTACGTGCGTCTGATGGGTGGCGAGGGCCTCAAGCGCGCCACGCAGGTGGCCGTCCTCGCCGCGAACTACATCGCCAAGCGCCTCGAGCCGCACTACCCGGTGCTCTACACCGGTCCGGCCGGTCTGGTCGCCCACGAGTGCATCGTCGACCTGCGCCCGCTGTCCAAGTCGACCGGTGTCAGCGTCGACGACATCGCCAAGCGCCTGATCGACTACGGCTTCCACGCGCCGACGATGTCGTTCCCGGTGGCCGGCACCCTGATGATCGAGCCGACCGAGTCCGAGGACCTGACCGAGCTCGACCGCTTCTGCGACACGATGATCGCGATCCGCGGCGAGATCGAGAAGGTCGCGTCGGGTGAGTGGCCGGCGGAGGACAACCCGCTGCGCAACGCCCCGCACACCGCGGCGGCGCTGGGCGGCGAGTGGAAGCACGCCTACACCCGTGACGAGGCGGTCTTCCCGGCCGGTGTCTCGGCCGCGGACAAGTACTGGCCGCCGGTCCGCCGGATCGACGGTGCGTTCGGTGACCGCAACCTCGTCTGCTCCTGCCCGCCGCTGGACGAGTACGACAACTGAGCACGGCCGCGAGCGCGAGCATGAGCTGAGCGCCGTCGGCAACCGGGCATGAGTCAGGGCCGGTTCGGAGAGTTCTCCGGGCCGGCCCTTGGCGTGTTCCCTCGTACGGTGTGGTGCCCGACGTGCCCTGTCGTCAGGCGGCGGTCGTGACCCGGCCCGCCGTCAACGGGCGGTGCGGGGCGATGATCTGTCCGTCCGGCAGCAGTTCACCGGTGTCCTCGAAGAGCAGGACCCCGTTGCACAGCAGGCTCCAGCCCTGCTCCGGGTGGTGCGCCATCGGTCGTGCCGCCTCCCGGTCGGCGGAGTGGGCGGTGGGACAGGCAGGCTGGTGCTGGCACATGGATGGGTTCTTTCGCTGCGTCGTGGTGTCTGTCGTCCTGCGGCTCGATGCGGTGCTCATGGCCGCCCCCCGTTGTCGGTTCGGTTGGTCCAGTGTTCCCCTACGGACGTCGATCCGCAGGTATTTCACTGCAGCTCTTCCTACTGCATGAAGACGTATCACCCGCGCGGGCGGTTCAACTCAACTGGGCGGTCTCTTCGGATGGTTCGGGGTAGTCCAGGCGGGCTAGTCCGTCTGGGGCGGGGTGTTCGACAGCGGTGTTCGGGCGGTTACGGGCGGTGTCCGGCGGCTTTCGGGCAGCGCGGCGCCCCGCGGCCCGGTCGGCCTGCGGGGCGTGCACGCGTCGGATGAGCTTCGGGTGCGGTGGTTCAGGCCGGCGCCGGAGTGCCGAACAGCGGTGGCGGCGCGAGGCGCAGGGTCAGGACGGGCAGCAGGTCGGCGACCCGGTGCGGACGGTGGGAGGCGATACCGGGCGGCGCCGGGGCGAGCGGGACGAGGAGGTCGCTGGGCGCGGGCGAGGCGGACGCCCCGTCGGCCTCCGTGTCTCCGTGGAGCCACAGCGTCAGCATGTACAGCTCCGGTACGGAGAGCAGGCGCGGCTGGTACGTCGTGGGCAGCGTCTCGGCCTGGTGCAGGGCGCGTTCGGTGGCGGTGACGTACGGACCTTCGAAGAAGTGCGAGAAGGACCAGCCGTCGGGCGTGAGCATGGTGTCGGCGGCGGCGACGGCCCGGTCGGTGCCCCGGATCAGGAAGCGCCAGCCGACGAGCCGCGTGCGCGGCGCCTGCCCGGACGGGACGACCTGGTCCCGTACGTCGAGGACATGGACGGGCAGGGGCAGCTCGGGGCTCAGCGGCCCCTGGGCGGCCCGGAGAGCGGGAGTTCGAGCCTCGCGGACGGCGGTGGGGGAACCGAGGGCCGCGAGGACGCTGCGCAGGGCCGGCGCGGGGGCCGGGGAGGGTCGGAGCATGATGGGTCGCCTCTCACTCAGGAGACACGGTGATGCGTGGGCAGGTACGACGGCGCTGTGGGCTGCCGGAGAGGGGCCATGAAGTCATGGCCGGGCGCCAACACTCTGCCTCGTTCGCGGAGTTTATACGAGACGTGTTCACACGTTGTTTCCGCTAGCGGTCGCCGATATTGCGAGCAAGGCGTCATCCGGCCTTGTTCCAGGGGTGATTCGCAGCATTTGTCGTGAGGGCACTTCGCCTGCCTGCGGCTTCGTCGCCGCTGCGGACGGCTAAATATCGACTCCACGCTTTCCGCGATTATGTCGGTGGAATATGTCCATTGTCGAGTGACCGCGGGATGTGCCGGGAGATTGCTCAATCCAGCCTACCTGGCGGCGGGGTGGCTCCGCAGGCGTTATGGATCAGTCGGCTGGGCATCATCGTCCGTGACGCGCGCGGCCGTCGCCGTGGCCGCCCAATCGGGGAGGGACGCTTCGATGGGGGAGAAGGTCGTGGCAGACGGGTTCGGCCTGTCCGATCGGCAGAGATACCGCAGGAAGCTCCAGCAGTGCCTGGCGGGGCTCGCGAGGCTCCTGGCGGAGAAGAGGTTCGACCGTCCACAGAATCTGATGGGCCTGGAGATCGAACTCAATCTCGCGGGCGTGGACGGGATGCCACGGATGGTGAATGACGAGGTCCTCGAGCGCATCGCGAGCCCGGATTTCCAGACGGAACTCGGAATGTTCAACCTCGAAGTGAACATCGCTCCGCACCGTCTCGGCGGCCGCGTATTCGACCGGCTCGCGGAGGAGTTGAGGACCGGGCTGGGATACGCCGACCGCAAGGCCCGTGAGGTCGACGCCGGCGTCATCATGATCGGAATTCTGCCGACGCTTTCGCAGAACGATCTCGTCTTCGAGAACCTTTCGGCCGTCGACCGGTACACCCTGCTCAACGACCAGATCGTCGCCGCCCGGGGCGAGGACTTCAGCCTCGACATCCAGGGGGTGGAGCGGCTCACCTGCACGTCCACGTCGATCGTGCCGGAGGCCGCCTGCACCTCCGTGCAGTTGCACCTCCAGGTCACTCCGGCCCGCTTCGCCGCGGTGTGGAACGCGGCCCAGGCCGTGGCGGCGGTCCAGATCGCCGTCGGCGCCAACTCGCCGTTCCTCTTCGGCCGGGAGCTCTGGCGCGAGTCCCGTCCGCCGCTGTTCCAACAGGCCACGGACACCCGGCCACCGGAGCTCCAGGCGCAAGGGGTGCGGCCCCGCACCTGGTTCGGGGAGAGGTGGGTGGATTCGGCGTACGACCTCTTCGAGGAGAACCTGCGGTACTTCCCGCCGCTGCTGCCGATATGCGACGAGGAGGACCCGCTCCTCGTCCTCGACCAGGGCGGGGTGCCGCGCCTGCAGGAGCTCGTCCTGCACAACGGGACGGTCTACCGCTGGAACCGGCCGGTCTACGGCTGGGTGGACGGGGTCCCGCATCTGCGTGTGGAGAACCGGGTGTTGCCGGCCGGACCGACGGTCACCGACGTCGTCGCCAACGCGGCCTTCTACTACGGGCTGGTGCGGGCGCTGGCCGAGGAGCCCCGGCCGGTGTGGAAGAAGCTGGCGTTCGAGGACGCCGCCGCGAACTTCGACGCCGCCTGTCGCCACGGGATCGAGGCGGAGCTGCGCTGGCCCCGGCCCGGGCGCTCGGGCGGGGTCTCGACGGTGTCCGCGGTACGTCTCGTCCTCGACGAACTGCTGCCGCTGGCGGCGTCGGGGCTCGACGCCTGGCACATCGAGCCGGCCGACCGCGACTTCTATCTGGGCGTGATCGAGGAGCGCTGTCGTGGCCGGGTCAACGGTGCCTCCTGGCAGGCCGAGACCTTCCGGCGGGCCCGGGAGTCCGGTCTCGACCGGGAGGCGGCCCTGGCGGCCACGACCCGCCGGTACGCCGAGCTGATGCGCGGCGGCGAACCGGTGCACCGGTGGCCGGTGGGCATCGAGTAGTGATCCTCCGGGCCCCAGGGGGCGCCCGGCCCGGGACCGAGGAGGCTCCCCGACCCCGTTACGGCGCCTGGCCCGCGATCGAGCAGAAGTCCCCCGCCCCCCGGAATGGCGCCCGGCGGGGCCCTTCACGCATGATCTCCGTACCCGGAACGCGATGGGGAAGTGGAGACAGGTGTGGTGTCGGAGCAACGAGTGGTCGCCGATTCTCTTCCCCCCGAAGGCCTGCCGCGCCGGGTTCTGCGGTCCGAGACCCTGATCGTCCTGGCGCTCTCGCTCGGTGCGAGCGCGGTGTCGTCCTTCATCAGCTTCGTCGGCTCGCTGACCAAGCCCGGTGGGCTCAAGGAACAGGCGGCGACGCTCAACGGCTCGTTCGCCCCCGGGCGGCCCTGGCTCGACCTGGCCTGGCAGCTCTTCGGCATCGCCTCCGCGCTGATGCCGGTCCTGCTCGTCGCGCACCTGCTGCTGCGGGAGGGCTCCGGGCTGCGGGCGATCGGCTTCGACCGGACCCGCCCCTGGCCGGACCTCGGACGGGGCGCGCTGGTGGCCGCCGTGATCGGGAGCGCCGGCCTCGCGTTCTACCTGGGGGCCCGGGCGACCGGCTTCAATCTGACCGTGGTGCCGGAATCGCTGCCGGAGGTGTGGTGGAAGTACCCGGTCCTGATCCTTTCGGCGATCCAGAACTCCGTACTGGAAGAGGTCATCGTCGTCGGCTATCTGCTGCGCCGACTCGGGCAGTTGGGGTGGACGCCGATGGCCGCGCTGGTGGCGAGCTCGGTGCTGCGCGGTTCGTACCACCTGTACCAGGGGATCGGCGGCTTCGTCGGCAACGTCGTGATGGGCGTCGTCTTCGTGCTCCTCTACCGCCGCTGGGGGCGGGTGGGTCCGCTGGTGGTGGCGCACGCGCTGCTCGACATCGTGGCCTTCGTCGGCTACGGCTTGCTGGCCGGGAAGGTGGGCTGGCTGCCCACCATGTAGACGGCGAATGACAGAAAGGGGCGTACGGCGAGGGCCGTGCGCCCCTTTCTGTGTACGAGGGCCCGGCGTCCGGGGTGGTGGCTCAGGCGTGCAGTTCGCCGTCGATGACGGTGACCGCATGGCCGGTCAGCAGGGTGCGGTCGCCCCGCAGCCGGGTGTGGACGATGCCGGTGCGGGCGCCGCCCTGGAACCCGGTCAGATCGTCGCGGCCGAAGCGCGCGGACCAGAACGGGGCCAGCGCGGTGTGGGCGCTGCCGGTGACCGGGTCCTCGTCGATGCCGACGCCCGGGAAGAAGCCGCGCGAGACGAAGTCGTAGCCGCGCTCCGGCTGTTCGGCCGCGGCGGTCGCGATGACACCCCGGTCGGAGAGGTGCGCCAGAGCCGCGAAGTCCGGCCTAAGGGACCGGACGGTCGCCTCGTCGCGCAGCTCGACGACGAGGTCCCCGATGTGGGCGGCGGTGTCGTGGACGGAGACGGCCTCCGCGCCCAGTGCCTTCTCCAGGCCGTCCGGGGCCGGCACCGGGGTCAGCGTGGAGGTCGGGAAGTCCAGCGTGATGGTGCCGTCCTGTGCGGCGGTGGCGCTCAGGATGCCGCAGCGGGCGGCGAAGCGGACAGTCCCTGTCGCGGCGCCGGTCGTGTGCAGGACGTGGGCGGTGGCGAGGGTGGCGTGGCCGCACATGTCGACCTCGGTGGCCGGGGTGAACCAGCGCAGGGCCCAGTCGGCCTCGCCGCCGGGTGGCAGCGGGTGCGCGAAGGCCGTCTCGGAGAGGTTGACCTCGGCGGCCACCTTCTGGAGCCAGTGGTCGTCGGGGAAGGAGTCGAGGAGGAGGACCCCTGCCGGATTGCCGGAGAAGGGGCGGTCGGTGAACGCGTCGACGATTCGGATCCGCATGGCACGGAACGTACCGGCGCCGTAAAGCCGCAGGCCAAGGCCAATCCGGGACGACTGGACCGATCGGGTGTTGGCAAAAGAAGTGTTCCGATATATCGTTGACGCATCGCGACAGTTCAACGATGTACCCGATGGAAGGAGCGTTGCGATGCGTTCACATGGACACGAACACGGACATGGCGATTGCGGACCCGGCCCTCGTGGGCGGGGAGGCTCTCGCGGTGACTTCGAGGGGCGGCGTGCCGCCTTCGGGCAGTTCGGGCCGGGATTCGGCGGCGGACCGTGGGGCGGAGGCCCCTTCGGAGGTGGCAGGGGTCGAGGAGGCGGCCGGGGGCGGGCGCGGCGCGGAGATGTGCGCGCCTCGATCCTCACGCTGCTGAAGGATCGGCCGATGCACGGTTACGAGATGATCCAGGAGATCGGCGAGCGCAGTGGCGGGGCATGGAGGCCCAGCCCCGGCTCGGTCTATCCGACCCTGCAGCTCCTCGAGGACGAGGGGTTGATCGCCAGCGAGAGCGAGGGCGGCAAGAAGCTGTTCACGCTCACCGACGCCGGGCGTGCCGAGGCCGAGTCGGGGCCGGAGGCCCCCTGGGAGGAGGCCGGGCGCGGTGTCGACTGGGAGGCCATGAACGAGGTCCGGCAGGCCGGCTTCGGTCTGATGGAGGCGTTCGGCCAGGTCTGGAAGACCGGCAGCACCGAGCAGCGGCAGAAGGCCATCACGGTCATCAACGAAGCCCGTAAGAAGCTGTACCTCATCCTGGCCGACGAGCACTGAGTCGACCGGACGGTGGGAGGCCGCACGGCGCAGTGCCGTGCGGCCTCTTCCGTGTGTCCGTAGGTCGGCGGACGGCTCGCTCAGACCACCAGGCCGGCCAGCTTCCGCAGCGACTCGTTCAGCGCCGCGGTGGCCGAGTCCTTCAGCTTGCCCGCCATCAGCGAGACGGCCGCGCCGGTGAACTCGCCGTCGATCCGGACCGTGGTGGCGTCTCCGTCCGCCGCGAGCGAGTAGCGCGTGCCGACGTCGACCCCCATCGGACCCTTGCCCCGGATGGCCAGCACCCGGGTGGTCTCCAGTTCCTCGACCGTCCAGGTCACCTCGGCGGGGAAACCCATCAGCTTCATGTTCTCCGCGAAGGTGGCGCCCTGCTCGAGCGTGGCCGGACCGCCGTTCGGGAAGTTGGTGTGGGTGGCGTTCCACTCGCCGTACGAGGTGAAGTCCGTCAGTTGCGCCCAGACCTTCTCAGCCGGCGCATCGATCCGTGCCTCCGCGCTGACTTCGGCCATACGACCACCCCTTCACGGGTTCGCGTGTTCTCGTCGGTCTTCGGTGTCGACGGAACGTAGCCGCGCGGCCCTCAACATTCAATACTGATGAACCGTCAGTTCTTCGACTTCGCCGATCCACCACATCTGCGCGGCGTCGAACGAGTCGGAGGCCCGTGGTCCACCGCCCTCGTCGTGGCAGAGGAACGCGGCCCAGAAGAGATCGGCCGGCAGCGCTTCCCGCGGTGCGTACACGCGGTAGACGTACTGCCGCCCGTCGAGTGCGAGCAGGGCGACCATCCAGAACATACTCACAGGACGAAACGGGAGCGCGCCGTGGTTGCATCAGGGGCGCAGGGCAAGGCGGCGCGCGCCCCCACGGGGAGAACACCCGAAATCTCCTCCGCAGGGATGAGGGACCGTGCGCCCGTGCCCAACTCACGTGGGATGCGGACATGCTCCTCCGCGGGGATGTTCAGGCCCCCCGGGGCTGATGAGGTGGGAGGGTGCATAGTCCTGTCCCTCGCGTGCCCCGGCAGCCGGTGGCCCGCCGCCCGGAAATCCAGCTCGGTCGCCTGACCGCCGAACTCGCGACGGTCGTGGCGAGTGCGCGCCGCAGAGCCCTGCGTGACGGGGACCGGCAGATCGACACCGCCCATCTGCTCCACTCCCTCATCGAATCCGATCCCGAGGTCGGCGCAGCCTTCGAGGGCGGGCCGCAGCTCGCCCGCGTCCTCGGCTATCTCGTCCAGCGCTCCATCGGCTACGGCCTGCGGTGGCAGGGTTCCGTGGAGGACTCCGGCACCCTGGGTGCCGTACGCGACGCCGATCCGGCGGCGGACGGCTGGTCGCCCGCCGCGGCCGCCGCGATGGACCGCGCCGGAGAGCGGGCCGCCCTGCGCGGCGAGCCACGCGCGCGTGGCCTCGATCTCCTGGCCGTGATCGCCGAGGATCCCGACAGCCGGGCGGTCGAGGTGCTCGGCCGGGCGGGGGTCGATCCGCTCGTTCTCGCCGACCGGATCGGGGAGCTGTCTCAACAGGTGTAACGGGGGTTACGCACCTGACTCGGTCCTGTCATGATGGCCCGATGCACGCGTCTCAGGGGAGAAGCGCCGGCCTGGGACTCGCCCTGGCCTCGGCCTTCGCATTCGGTGGTTCAGGTGTGGCGGCGAAGCCGCTGATCGAGGCAGGCCTCGATCCGCTTCACGTGGTGTGGCTCCGGGTGGCCGGCGCCGCCCTCGTCATGCTGCCGGTCGCCTGGCGCCACCGCGACCTGCTCCGTCGCAGGCCCGTGCTCCTCGTCGGCTTCGGACTCCTCGCGGTCGCGGGCGTCCAGGCCTTCTACTTCGCTTCGATCTCCCGGATCCCCGTCGGGGTCGCGCTGCTCATCGAGTACCTCGCCCCCGCCCTCGTCCTCGGCTGGGTCCGCTTCGTCCAGCGCCGGCCGGTCACCCGCGCCGCCGCGCTCGGCGTCGTCCTCGCCGTCGGCGGTCTGGCATGTGTGGTGCAGGTCTGGTCGGGGCTCAGCTTCGACCTGCTCGGACTGCTGCTCGCACTGGGTGCCGCCTGCTGCCAGGTCGGCTACTTCGTGCTCTCCGACCACGGCGGCGACGAGTCCGACCCCGTGGACCCGCTGGGTGTGATCGCGTACGGACTCCTCATCGGCGCACTCGTGCTCACCGTCGTCGCCCGGCCGTGGGGGATGGACTGGTCCCTGCTCGCCGGCGACGCCGACATGAACGGCACGGGAGTGGCTGCCTGGCTGCTCCTCGGGTGGATCGTGCTGATCGCCACGGTCCTCGCCTACGTCACCGGGATCGTGTCTGTGCGCAGGCTCTCGCCGCAGGTGGCCGGCGTCGTCGCCTGCCTGGAGGCCGTGATCGCGACCGTACTGGCCTGGGTGCTGCTCGGTGAGCACCTGGCGGCGCCGCAGATCATCGGTGGCGCGGTCGTGCTCGTCGGCGCGTTCATCGCCCAGTCGTCGACGCCGAAGCCGGCCTCGGCGGAGCCGGTGGCCGGGTCGGAGGCCGAGGCCGAGCCCGTCTCCGGGTCCGGGGCGAGCGACCTCGAAGCCGAGTTGTCCGCCGGCCGGACCGCCCCGTAAGGTGACGATCATGCATTCGACCGTACTTCCGCCCCCTGCCGCTTAGGCGCGGGCGGCACTCTCCCTGACGAAGACCGGGCTCGGGCAGTTCCCGAGCGGTTCGTCGCTGCCCGCGTGCGGATTCGAGCGACCACACCACCCCGTCTTCACACGGAGAAGCACGTGTCGAACTCCTCCTCCACGTCCACGGCAGCCATGCCTGCCATCGGGCGGAGCCTCCTCTATCTGATCGTCGCCGGCGTAGCCTGGGGCACCGCAGGGGCCGCGGCCTCGCTGATGTTCCGGGTCAGCGACATGGGCCCGCTGGCGCTGTCCTTCTGGCGCTGCGTCGGCGGCCTGGTCCTGCTGCTCGGGGCGCTCGCCCTGCGGCCCGGACGACCCGCCGCCGAGGCGGCGGAACCGCGCAGGCGACGGTTGATCCGCATCCTCGGTACGGGGATCGGGCTGACCGTCTTCCAGAGCGCCTACTTCGCCGCCGTCGAGACGACCGGGCTGGCCGTCGGAACGGTCGTCACGCTGGGCGCGGGGCCCGTGCTCATCGCGCTCGGCGCCAGGCTCACCATGGGCGAACGCCTCGGTGGCGGTGGCGCGGCCGCCGTCGGCGGGGCGCTCGCCGGACTGGCCGTCCTCGTTCTGGGCGGCGAGAGCGGCGAGGTCAGGCCGCTCGGCGTGGGCCTCGCGGTGCTCTCGGCCGCCGGATACGCGGCCATCACCCTGCTCACGCGGTGGCTCGGCCGTGACGGCGGCGGCTCCGACGCGCTGTCGACGACCACCTGGGCCTTCGCCGTCGGAGCGGTGGGACTGCTGCCGATGGCGGCCGTCGAGGGCCTGTTCCCGCACACCGAGCAGCCCGTGCAGGTGCTCGGACTGCTGGTGTACGTGGCTGCGGTGCCGACCGCGCTCGCCTACGCGCTCTACTTCGCCGGGGCGGCGGTGGTCCGTGCGGCGACCGTGTCCGTGATCATGCTGCTCGAGCCGGTGAGCGCTGCGGCGATCGCGGTGACGGTACTGGGGGAGGAGCTGACCGCCGCCACCGTGGTGGGCACGTTGTTGCTGCTCACGGCGGTGACCGGGCTCGCCTTCGCGGAGGCGCGGGACGCCGCGGTGCGGCGGGCGGAGGCTGCGACGGCGTAGCCGGTGGGGGTGGGCGGAGCCCGTCAGGGGGCGCCCGGGCCCGCCCCACCCCCTACGCGCGGCGGCGCACCTGGTGAGCCACCGCCTCGGCGTCTCCTCGCCCCGCCCTCGCCGTCAGGCCCTCGACGATGCGGTCCTGGACCGGCTCCGGCTTGTGGTTCGCGTACTTGAACTTCGCCCGGACCTCCGTCACGTCGAGGCGCAGCACCCGCAGCCCCGACAGGAGCCGTCCGAAGGGCGCCTCGGCCGCCGTGACCGGGGCGGTACCGCCCTCGGGCTGGAAGTGGGCGACCTGGCGGTTCAGCAACTCCGCCTTCTCCGCCGGATCGTCGACCACGTGCGCCGTGCAGCGCAGCTGGACCGCGGCGTAGAAGGACGTGGGGGTGCCGTGCTCGGCAGGTGCGCCGTCCGGGGCCGCCCACGGGCCGGGCACGAAGGCGTAGTCGTCGACCACGCTGAGCAGGACCGTCGGGTTCTGCTCCAAGGCCCGCCAGAGGGGGTTGGGGCGGGCGAGGTGGGCCAGGACCTGCCCGTGGGGGCCGGGCTCGGAGTCGTACCGGAAGTGCATCGGCTGCACCCACGGCGGTTCGCCGGGCAGTCCGTTCACCGCGAGCTGGCCGAAGTCGTGGTGAGCCAGCCAGTCCCGCCACTCCCGGTCCTCGTGGGGGGCGTCCCAGGGATGGATCAGCATGGCGCGGCCCTCAGAGGACGGAGAGGTAGTCGGGCAGGGCGATGGCCGGGTCGTGGTCGTCGGCCGGGATCGGCGTGCCGTAGGTCTTCCGTACGGGGATCACACCGCTCCAGTGCGGGAGGGTCGCGTCCTCCGGCTCGTCGTTGGGACCGCCGGTGCGGACCTTGGCGGAGACCTCGTCGAGGTCGAGGCGCAGGACGGCGGTGGCCGCGAGCTCCTTGGCGTTGGCGGGGCGGGAGTCGTAGGAGCGGCCCGGCACGACGTGGTCGACCAGGGCGTCGAGGGCGGTGCGCAGCTCCTCGGGATCGGTGACCTGGCGGGCGGTTCCGTGGACCACGACCGAGCGGTAGTTGATCGAGTGGTGGAAGGCGGACCGGGCCAGGACGAGACCGTCGACATGGGTCACCGTCAGGCAGACGGGCAGGCCGGGGGCCTCTTCGTCACCGGGGGCCTCGGCGCCGCCGGCGCCCGCCATGCGGAGCGGGCGTGAACCGGTGGAGCCGTGGACGTAGAGGCGGTCGCCGATCCGGCCGTAGAGCGTCGGCAGCACGACGGGGGCGCCGTCGCGGACGAAGCCGAGATGGCAGACGTAGGACTCGTCGAGTATCGAGTGCACCGCCGCACGGTCGTACGAGGCGCGGTCGCGGGAACGGGTGGGGATGGTCCGCTCGGTCGGCTCGTAGGAATCCGTCATTGCGCTCTCCATTGCACTAGTGCATAATGTCTTTTGTGCTAGGAGAGTATCGGATCGAAGGTCGTCGCGCATCGGAGATCGCCGCCAGTGTCGAACGCGGAGTGGCGGACGGGGTGCTGGAGCCTGGTCAACTAATCCCGTCCATGCGGGAGTTGGCGGTCACGCTCGGCGTGAACCCGAACACGGTCGCGGCCGCGTACCGGACCCTGCGGGAGCGGGGGGTCATCGAGACGGACGGGCGGCGCGGCAGTCGGGTGAGGCCCAGGCCCGCGACGACGGCCCGTGGGTCGATCCGCGTGGAGGCCCCCGCAGGCGTACGGGACGTGGGCAAGGGCAATCCGGACCCGGCCCTGCTGCCGTCGCTGGGTGAGGCGCTCGCCGAGGCGGCGCGGCGTGAGGCCGAGCGGCCCGGGATGTACGCGGAGGGCCCTGTCGACGAGGGGTTCGCCCTGCTCGCGCGGGCCGCGCTGGACGCAGACGGGGTCCCCGACGGGCCGGTCGCGGTCGCCTCCGGGTCGCTCGACGCCATCGAACGGGTGCTGGCCGTCCACCTCAGGGCGGGGGACGCGGTCGCTGTCGAGGACCCGGGGTGGGGGAGCCTGCTCGACCTCGTGCCGGCGCTGGGTCTTCGGGCGGTGCCGGTCGCGGTCGACGACGAGGGGCCGCTGCCCGCGGCGGTGGAGGGTGCGCTGCGGGAGGGCGTACGGGCGGTGATCGTCACCGACCGCGCGCAGAACCCGACCGGTGCGGCCATCGGTGCGGCCCGTGCCGCCGCCCTGCGTCGGATCCTCGCCGACCATCCGGACGTGCTGCTCGTCGAGGACGACCACGGTCACGGGATCGTCGACCTGCCGCTGCATCCGCTGGCGGGGGTGACTCGCCACTGGGTCTTCGTGCGCTCGGTGGCCAAGGCGTACGGGCCGGACCTGCGGATCGCCGCGTTCACCGGCGACGCGGAGACCGTCGACCGGGTCCTCGGGCGTCAGCAACTCGGCCCCGGCTGGGTCAGCAGGCTGCTCCAGCGCACCGTCGCGCACCTGTGGGCGACGGGGGCGGTGGACCCGGCGGCGGTCGCGGGCTCCTATGCGGAGCGGCGCGACGGGCTTGTGCGCGCGTTGCGGCGGCGGGGCGTCGAGGCGCACGGGCGGAGCGGGATGAACGTGTGGGTACCGGTCTCGGACGAGACGGGCGCCGTGACCCGACTGCTCGGCGCGGGCTGGGCGGTGGCCCCCGGGGCCCGTTTCCGGCTGGCCACGGGCCCGGCCGTCCGGCTGACCGTCTCCGGGCTGACCCCCGCCGACGTCGAGGTCCTGGCCGACGCGGTCGCGGGGGCGGCGGGGCCGGCGCCGGCGCGGAGTTACGGCTGACGGGGGCGGGGGCGGGGGTCGAGCTCTGTTGGTTCGGGCCGCGTGCGGCGCCCTACGAGTGCCGGGTCGCTGTCGCTGTCGGCGCGGGCGCGGGCGCGGGTGCGGTGGGCTTGGGTGGGGTGGCGGAGGCGTGGACGGTGCTGGGGGCGAGGGTGCGGGGGCGCGTCTGGGTCAGGGCCGCGCCGGCCAGGACAATGACGGCGCCCACCGGGGTGTTCCAGCTGAGCTGCTCGTTCAGCAGGGCCACGCCCGCCGCCGTGGCGATGACCGGGATGAAGTACGTGACCATGGCCGCCGTCGTCGGGCCGACCTCCGCGACCACGCCGTACTGCAGCAGCATCGCGTACCCCGTGCCCAGCGCTCCCAGGGCGATCACCGCGAGCAGTGGAACGATCTCGATCGACGACGGGAGCGAGGTGAACAGGGGCGTCACCACCGCCAGTTGGAGCGTTGCCAGGCCCACCTGGGACCCGGCGAGGGAGAGGTTCGACGCGCCCGTGCCGGTCAGTGTGCGGCGGACGTAGATCCAGCCCACCGCGTAGCTGAACGAGGCGAGCAGCGCGAGCATCGTGCCCGTGACGTCCAGTCCGGAGAAGCCCTGCCAGGCGCCGAGCACCGTCAGTACACCGATGAAGCCGATGCCCAGACCCGCCGCACGCACCCGCGTCGGGCGGTCCTCGGAGAGCGCCACGAGCGACAGGAGCATGCCCCACAGCGGCGTCGTGGCGTTGCAGATGCCCGCCAGCGTCGAGGGGATCGTCAGCTCCGCGTACGAGAACAGCGAGAACGGCAGGGCGTTCAGCAGGAACGCGGCGACCGTCAGGTGCAGCCACGTCCGGCGACCGCGCGGCAGCCGCTCGCGCTTCAGCAGCATGGCGACGGCCAGCACCGCCGTACCGAACAGGAGACGGCCGAAGGTCACCTGGAACGGTGCGAAGCCCTCCGTACCGACCTTGATGAAGAGGAAGCTGAAGCCCCAGATCAGGGCCAGCACACCGAAGCGAATCCGCCAGTCGACCATCATGGGATCCAGAGTGAGGGCTGCCATCTCGTAGAACAAGCGAGATTATTTGAATCCGTTCGCTTAGCATTGCTTACATGTTGAACCTGGAGCGCTTGCGGACCCTGGACGCCGTCGCACGGCACGGCTCCGTCAGTGGAGCCGCCGACGGACTGCACGTCACCACCTCGGCCGTCTCGCAGCAGCTGTCCAAGCTGGAGCGGGAGATCGGCCAGCAGCTGCTCGCCAAGAACGGCCGGGGCGTGCGGCTCACCGACGCCGGGCTGCTCCTCGCCGAGCACGCGGCGCGCATCCTCTCCCAGGTCGAGGTCGCGCAGGCCGACATCGAGGCGCAGCGCGGACAGGTCGTGGGCGAGGTCCGGATCGCGGCCTTCCCCACGGCCGCGCGGGGACTGCTGCCCGCCGCCCTCGTCGCGCTGCGCGCCGCCCATCCCGAGCTGCGGGTGAGGACCGCCGAGCTGGAGCCGGAGCAGAGTATCCGCGAGGTGTTGCGGGGCGATGCCGACCTCGCGATCGTCCTCGACTGGAGCAACAAGAGGGCACCCGTGCCCGGCGGGCTGGAGCGGGCCCCCCTTCTCGACGACGCGGCGGATGTCGCGATGCCGGCCGACCACCCGCTCGCCGCGCGCGACGAGGTGGACCTCGTGGACTTCGGTGACGAGGAGTGGGTCTCCTGGCCGGAGGGCGAGTTCTGCCACGACTGGCTGCTGTTCACGCTGCGCTCCCAGGGGATGGAGCCGCGCATCGCCCACTTCGCGGCGGAGCACCACACCCAGCTCGCGCTGGTCGCCGCGGGATTCGGGGTGTGTGTCACGCCGCGGCTCGGGCGGGGCCCGACCCCGGAGGGGATCGCGTTCGTCCCCGTACGGCAGAAGATGCGCCGGCACATCTACGCGACCTGGCGCAGCGACGCCGACCGGCGGCCCTCGATCCGGGCGGCGGTCGAGGCGCTCCGGAGCGCGGGGGAGCCGCTGAGCAGCTGACGCCACCGAGAGCGGCGGGGAGCCGGTCGGGCTTGCGCGGGCCCGCGCTCGCCGAGAGTGCCGGCCCCTCCACCCGCCCGGCCCTCAGAGTGTCGCCAGTTTCCGGAAGTCCCACGACGCGACCGCGTCCGGCGTCAGCTTCAGCCATGCGTGCCGACCGTCGTGCGGCATCGTGTCCAGGCCGAAGTTCTTCGCGGCGAAGAGCCGTTCGGGGACGTCGAGTTCGGCGCACGGTTCGCCGGTGCGCGGGGCTTCGCCGACGAAGACCACCGTGCCCGACAGCTCGGCGCCCCGCAGCTCCCCGTACTCCTCGCCGTCGTCCACCACCACCGCGATCCGGGGGTCGGCGCGCAGCTCCGCCCAGCGGCGGCTCCGGGTGATCGAGTAGAGCCAGAGCGAGGTCCCGTCCCAGACGAACCAGAGCGCGCCGACATGCGGGCGGCCGTCGGCCGAGACGGTCGCCACGCGGCAGGTGCGCTTCTCGGTCAGGAAGGTGTCCAGCTCGGCCGGAGTCATCATGATCCGGCGTCCTCGGCGCTGCGTGACGGTCATCGCCCGCCCCCTTCTAGAATTCTGATGAAGTGTCAGAAATCATGGAGGCTCTTCCCTCCTGGGGCAAGGGTGGCTAACCTCGCCCGCCCGGAGTGCGACGCAGGGGGGACCATGGCCGGCACACATCACTTGGCACAGCTCCAGGAGCAGCTCGACCCGGCCGGCACGGTGCTGCTCACCGTCGAGTGCCAGGAAGGCGTCGTGGGACGGAACAGCGCGCTGCCCGAACTCGCCACCGCCGCACGCGCGTCGGGCGTGCTCCAGAACGTCGCCCGGCTCGTCGCCGCCGCTCACGAGGCCGATGTGCAGGTGCTTCACGCGGTCGCCGAGCGCCGGTCCGACGGCCGCGGCGCCAACAGCAACGCCCGGCTGTTCCGGGCCGCCGCCCGACTCCCCGTACAGCAGCACAGCGGCAGCACGGCGGTACGGATCGCCGAGCCGATCGAGGTCGCGGACCAGGACCTGGTCGTACGACGGCTGCACGGCCTCTCGCCCCTCGCCGGGACCGACGTCGACCCGCTGCTGCGCAACCTCGGCTGCCGCACGCTCGTCGTCACCGGCGTCTCCGCCAACGTGGCCATCCCCAACGCCGTCTTCGACGCGGTCAACCTCGGCTACACCGTGGTCGTACCCGGAGACGCCATCGCGGGGGTGCCGGCCGACTACACCCCCGCGATGATCCGTCACACGCTCGCGCTCGTCTCCACCGTCGCCACCACCGAAGAGGTGCTGGGCTGCTGGAAGAGCCCCCGGCGGGTCACGCGAGCGTGATCGAGTCCCCTTCGACCTTGATCGGCGTCGGCGGCAGCGGGGACGTGGCCGGACCGCCCTTCACGCTGCCGTCCGAGGCGTCGAACAGGCTCTGGTGGCACGGGCAGGTGATGACCCCGTCGGCGACCTTGCTCACCGCACAGCCCTGATGGGTGCACTTGGACGAGAACGCCTTGAACTCACCGGCCGTCGGCTGGGTGATCACCACCCCCTGACCGTCCAGCACCTTGCCGCCGCCCACCGGGATGTCCGCGGTCTTCGCCAAGGGCGCGCCCGGCTCCTTCACGGCGCCCGCCGCGCCACCGCCGCCCGAGTCGCCGTCCGCACCGCAGGCGGTGAGTACGGCCACCAGGCCCGCGCCGCCCGCTGCCGAGACCACCGTCCGGCGTGCCACTCCACTCATGTGCTCCCCTTGCCTTTCGATCACATCGAGGCGATCACCCTGTCAGGAGTCAGTACGCGCGAGCGCCCCGAAACGTTCAGCGTCGGACGGCATTGCCAGCGCGGCCCGCACCTCGCCCGCCAGAGCGACGGGATCACCGGCCGGAACCGTCGGGTAGGACCGGTGTCCGCGCGCCCAGGCGTCGTCGCGCGCGAACCAGTCGATGGCGACGGGATCGGTGCCGTTCACCAGCGCGGTGTCGAGGCTCGCGAAGTACGCCGCCCAGCGCGGCGCGTAGACGTCCTGGACCAGCCCCGCCCACTCCCGGTTGGCATAGTCGTGCAGACCGCCCGTCTCACTCGGCACGCGGTCGCCCCACGTGGTGAGGATCGAGCGGGCGTCGTACTCCAGCCGATCGCGCTCGGCGGGGTCGGCGCCCCAGGAGCGGGCGTCGGCGAGCCATGGACCGAGCAGGAACCGGCGATCGGAGCCGACCAGCCGCCCGAGCAGCTCCTCGTCGGCGTTCCACTCGCGCACCAGCGCCCGGAAGCCCTCCAGATCCTTCGCGTCGTACGCCGCCTTGATACGCGGCAGCAGGACGCGGCCGCGGTTGGTGAGCGCCTGCCGCGCCACGTCGACGAGGTCGAAGCGGTACGCGTCCGTGGTCCGCAGTTCGGGAGCCACCTGGAGCAGCTCGGCGAGCGCCCGCTCCACCGTGGCGGCGGAGTAGCGCATGGCGGTCGGGCTCCATCGGGCCGCCCTGGTCGTCGTCAGACTGGGACGCGCGGCGAACAGACTGTCCTGCGGCTCGCTCCACGTACCGGTACGTGCGCTGTAAGGGCCGAGGCGCAGCTGCTCCCACGCGGCGGACGCGTGCGGGTCGGCACCGCCGTAGCGCCGGGCCGCGTACGAGGCGAACCAGGCCTGCTGGTCGATCGGGTCCGGCTGCCAGGCCAGTTCGGTGAACAGGTCGAAGGCTGCGGGGTTCCCGCCGGTGCCCTCCGGGAGGTAGGCGATGCCGCGCAGCGCGCTGTCCGGCTCGGCCAGCCATGCGTGGAAACGGCTCACCCACGCGCCGGTGTTGGCGCCGAGGCTGGTGTGGCCGCCGAAGTTGGGGATCGAACCGAAGGCGTACGGAGTGCCGCCCCACTGCTTCTCGCGGTCGAGGCCGTCGTAGCGGTCGGAGAGTCCGTCGACGATCAGCACCCGGCTGCGGTCCACACCGCTCAGGAGGGTCGTGGTCGGGTTCGCCTGCCAGCCGAGCATGACCCAGGTGGCGCCGGGATGGGCGGCTTCCAGGGCTCGTTGGACGGCGCCGGCCGCGCTCGGGACGTCGACCGGTCCCGGGGTGCCGCCCTCGTGCAGCAGATCCATCTTGAACATGTCGCTGTCACCGAACTGCCGCTCCTGGAAGCGGTAGTAGGCGGCGGCCAGCCGGTCGAAGACCGGCCCGGTGGGGTCCAGCCAGTCGGGGCGGTCGAATCCCACCCACCTGCCCTGCGGGACGGTGACCGCGCCCGGGTTCCGGGCGGCGAAGTCCGGTGGCACGGTGCCGAAGAAGCCCGGCAGCACCGGGGTCATCCCCAGCGAGCGCAGATGGCCCGCGATCCGGCGTCCCAGCGCCGCGCGGGCCTCGATGAGCTGCGCGGAGACCGGGCCCGCGAAGCCCGACACGTTCTGCAGCAGCCACCAGGCCTGATGGGCCGGGCCCGGGATCCACGCGCGCAGCTCGGCCGCGCTGTAACCGAACTGCTGGAGCGCCCGGTAGTAGGGGTACTCGGCGCCCGTCGGGACGAAGACCTCGTTCACGCCGTGCAGGGCCATCAGGTCGATCTGGTGCCGGTACGAGGCGAAGTCGCGGTAGGCACCGGAGTAGCCCTCGTCGGTGTCGTTCAGGGCATAGCGGTGGGGCACGCTCGCCGAGCGGGTGACGGTGCCGGGGACCGCGGGGAGCGTGGCGGGCAGTCGGCCCAGACTGTCGCCGGGCCACCCGATGTCGACCCCGGCGATCCGCTCCAGATACCAGCCCACTCCCCTGAGCAGCGTGGCCGGCGAAGTGCCCTGCACACGGATCGCTCCGGGCGTCCCGGAGACCGAGAAGAAGTCGCCGGAGGCGGGCCGCTCGACCGCCAGCAAGGTGAACTGAGCGGCCCGGGACGACAGCAGCCGCTCCAGGCTCGCCCGGGCGGGCGCCGGGTCGAAGGCGGGAGCGATGGCGGGGGCGTTCGCGCGGTCGGTGGCGGCTGGGGCGTTCGCGGGCTCGGCGGCGGGGGCGCGCGCGGGCGCGCTCGCGGATGCCGAGCGCGCAGAGGCCGAGAAGCGGGTGGACGCATGATCGGCAGCCATGGAGGGGGTGGGCGCCGGCACCAATAGCGTGCCGGTCGCCGTCAGCGCGAGTGCGGCCAGCGTCCGGCGGCATCGAAGGACCAGGTCAGTGCCCATCTGGCTCCCTGCTCGGAGTGATCGTCGAATGATGCGATCACTGTCCGCCGACCGGTGTCGCCGCGGGCGCAGGCGGAGCCGAGGACACCGCGGCGCTCATCCTTGCGGGTGCACGGGCGGGCCGACCGGCTCGCACAGCGCCGCTTGTAACGGCTGCTACATTCCTCGGTGTGACTGCGAACGATTCGCACATGGCGTGGCTGGTCCTGGTCCTCAAGGTGCCCGCCGAGCCGTCCCGGCACCGCGTGGCGGTCTGGCGCGAGCTGCGCAAGGCCGGTGCGCTCTCCTTGGGGCAGGGCGTCTGGGCCGTACCGGACGTGCCCGCCTTCGCCGACGGTGTGCGGCGCGCCGTCGATCTGACGAACACCGCCGGCGGCCGGGCCGTGACCCTGCGGGCGGCCGGGCGCTCGGACGAGGACTCGTCGGGGTTCGAGGCGATGTTCACGGCGGCCCGTAGCGCCGACTGGGCCGAATTCCTCGCCGACTGCGGCAAGTTCGAGGAGGAGATCGCCAAGGAGATCCGGATCGGCAAGTTCACCCTCGCCGAGCTGGAGGAGGAAGAGCAGAGCCTGGAGCGGCTGCGCCGCTGGCACCGGGATCTGACGGCCCGCGACGTCTTCGGCGCCCCCGAGGCCGGCCGGGCCGCCGAGCGCCTCAGGCAGTGCGTGGCGGTCTGCGAGGACTACGCCGAGCGCGTCTTCGCCGCCCTGCACGGCAGCCAGGCGGACCAGGCATGAGCGCCGCACCCCGCGCCACCGGCGAGGCTCCCGCGTCGAAGCGGTCCATGTGGCCCCTGTACGCGGCCGGATTCACCACCGCGTTCGGCGCCCACGGCATCGCGGCCAACCTCGGCGGCTTCTCCGACGACGCCGTCACCTCACTGCTCGTCCTCGGTGGCCTGCTCGCCCTGTACGACGGCGCCGAGGTCGTTCTCAAGCCCGTCTTCGGCTCGCTGGCCGACCGTATCGGAGCCAAGCCCGTACTGCTCGGCGGCCTGATCGCGTTCGCCGCCGCCTCCGCGCTGTACGCGATCGCCGACAGCCCAGGGTGGCTGTGGGCCGCGCGGCTCGGCCAGGGCGCCGCCGCCTCCGCGTTCTCCCCCTCGGCCTCCGCGCTCGTCGCCCGCCTCAATCCGGCCGCCAAGCGCGGTCGCGCCTTCGGCAGTTACGGCTTCCACAAGTCCATCGGCTACACGCTCGGGCCCCTCCTGGGCGGCCTCCTGGTCTGGGCGGGCGGGCTGCGCCTGCTGTTCACGGTCCTCGCCGTGCTCGGTCTCGCCGTCGCCGTGTGGGCCGCGGTGGCCGTACCCGCCGTACCGCCGCTGCCGAAGCAGCGGCAGACCCTCGCCGACCTGGCACGCCGCCTGGCCGACCGCTCGTTCCTCGCCCCCACCGCGGCCCTGGCCGCGGCCACCGCCGCCCTCTCGGTCGGCGTGGGGTTCCTGCCCGTCTCGGGAGCCGCCGCCGGATTCGGCACCGTGGCCACCGGAGCGGCCGTCTCCGTCCTGGCCGCGTCCGCGGCCGTCGTCCAGCCGTATGCGGGACGCGCCCTGGACGCCGGGCGCATCACCGTACGGGGCGGGCTCGCCACCGGTCTCGGCCTCACGGCCGGCGGCCTCCTCTGCGCGATGCTGCCCGGCGTGCCGGGCGTCCTCACCGCGGCGGTCCTCGTCGGGGCGGGCACGGGGCTGATCACCCCGCTCGGCTTCACGGCGCTCGCCACCAGGACGCCCGAGGAGCGGATGGGCCAGACCATGGGCTCGGCCGAACTCGGCCGCGAACTCGGCGACGCCGGAGGCCCGCTCCTCGTCGCCGCGGTCGCCACGGCCTCCACCCTCACCTACGGCTTCGCCGCCCTTGCCGCGCTCGTGCTCGTCGTCCCTCTTCTGTCCTTGAGGACAGGCGGCCGGACGGTCCCAGCGGCCGACTGACCGCCGGGCACGCGAGGGTGTCGCGACCGGCGTCCGTCACAGGTCGTCCGGGGTTCCGTCGATGGCCGGCCCGCAGTCGTCGGGCAGGTTGGCCACGATGAGCCCGACGGCTTCCTCCACCGTGTCCGGTTCGCCGAGCACCTTCTGGTCCGAGTGCCGGAACACATGGAATCCGCCGGGACGAGGGAACAGGGCAGCCACGTCGTGGGTCCAATGCCACTCGGCGGCCACGATCTCCGCCGCCTCGGTCGGCCCATGGGGGCTCCTGCTGTCGGTCAGAGGTCCTTGGCCGTTCCGATGACGGCGGGGCCGCTGTCATCGGGCAGGGAGCGGACGACCAGTTCGAAGGCAGCTTCGAGCGAGTCGGTCTCGCCGATGGTCCGCCCCTCGGGGCCCCTGACCCTGTACTGCCCTGGGGCGGAGGTGTACACCTGCCCCCCGACGCGGGCGGCGGGCAGGCCGGTGCAGCGGCTGAAGAACATGACACCGTGACTGGCCCTCGGGAAGAGCTCCCGCAGCCGAGGTTGCGCGTACGCGGCACGCGCCATGGCCGGGTCGACCAGGTCCTGGGTCTCCTCGGTGTAGAAGCGCCACTCCGCGGCCACGAGGCCGGCCGCTGCGGAGGATTCGTCGGATGTCACGGGATGGCTACCTCATGTGTTTCGGCAGGTTGGGCTTGATCTCGGGGATGTCCGGCTTGGGGACGTCGATCCTCTTGAACGAGTCATCCCCGTCACGGGTGTACCAATGGATCTCTTCCCAAGGGCGGCCGGGCCGGTCTTCCTCGGGATCGCCGAAGGCAGCCGCGCCGTCGTAGGCCTTCACGGCGGCTGCGACGCGGCTCATCTCCCAGGCCGTGCCCCCTACTCCGGCGGGAGGATAGTTGTCGGGGTGGCTCATGTCGAACTTGGCGCCGAATACGGCCGCCTTCTGAAAGGCCTCGACAATGGTTTCGGGCGTGTCCCAGTTCCCCTCGTCCCCGTTCCTGTTCGGCATGCCGTCGAGGGTGATCGACAAGGTGGTGCTGCGCTCGCTGACCGAGGAAGCCACGTTCGTCATCCACGTGGGCGGCTCCCCGTATTTGTAGTCCTCACCGTTGTACGTGTGGGCACCCGGATCCTGAGGACGGTCCTCGTCATGGTTCAGGTCGTTGGGGTCGTTGCGCAGGTAGCGCGCCAGCGAGTTGGACGCCGTCGCCGGCCTCTGGTTCGGGCCCAGCACCACGCTGTGGCGGTGTTCGCCGCGGCGACGGTGCGGGCACCCCGTCTCGTAGTTCTCGATCGCCAGCCCCAGCGGGTCGATCCACCGCGTCGGGTTCTCCACGTACGCCACCGCGTTCGGTGCCGGGACCAGGCCCAAGGGGTCCGGGGAGACGTAGCGGCCCGAGGCGGGGTCGTAGTGGCGGTGGCGGTTGTAGTGGAGCTGGGACTCGGGGTCGAAGTACTGGCCGGGGAAGCGCAGCGGGGTGTACGCGGTGGCGTCGCGGTTCCAGGTGGTGGTGCCCCACAGGGTGGCGCGGGTGCGCCAGGCGATGTCGCCTGACTCGTCGACGAGTTCGCGCGGGGTGCCGACCAGGTCCGTGACGATCGCGAAGAAGCGACGGTCGACCTCCGCGCTGTCCAGGAACCGGCGCTCGACCTGGGCGATCGGCTTGGGGCCGTCGTGGTCCCAGGTGAGCGCGACGCTCTCCGCCGTACCCGGGACGCGGGTCGTCTGCTCGCAGAGGGCGTCGCCTTCCCAGGTGAAGAGGGTCTCCTCGACGACCGTGACCCCGTCGTCCGCGAGCCGCCGTTTGGAGACCCGGCGGCCCAGCGCGTCGTACACGTACCGCCAGCGGGTGCCGTCCGGGGTGGTGACCGCGATCAGCCGGTCCTCGGCGTCCCAGTCGTAGCGCCAGGTGTCCGGCTTGCGGGAGAGCCGGGTCTTCTGGCGCAGCACCACGCGGCCCTGCGCGTCGTGCTCGTAACGGATCGCGCCGGCCCGGCCGATGCGTGTGCCCGCGTACTCGCGGGTGCCTTCCGCCGTCCCGGCGCCGGGCCAGGAGGCATGCGTCTGGTTGCCGGTCTCGTCGTAGGCGTACCGCTCGGTCCAGTTCTCGGCCGTGACGCCGGTGACCCGTCCCTCTCCGGTCAGTTCGAGCTGCCGGCGGCCGGCCAGGTGGTCGTCGACGGCGGTGAGGTGGCCGTCCGGGCGATAGGCGTACGTCCGCTCCTGGACGGTCCGCGCTCCGGCGCCCCGGATGTGCTGGCCGGTGAGTCGGCCCACGGCGTCGTAGACGTGGTCCATGGTGAGCGTGGTGCCGACGCGCCGGGTGAGCTCCCGGCCGGTCTCGTCGAACTCGAAGTCGACCTGGTACCCCGAGGTGTCCAGGCGGGCGTGGGAGTCCGCCGGGTACGACCAGGAGCTGACCGCTCCGGAGGGCGTGGTGCGGCGGACGCGACGGCCGACTTCGTCGTACGTGTGGGTGAGGCTCCGGCCGTCGACCGTCTCCTGGAGCACCCGGCCCGAGATGTCGCGGACGTACGTCAGCTCCGTGTCGGGGCCACTGGCACCGGCCAGGTGGCCGTGGGCGTCGTAGCAGAAGCGGGTGATCGCACCGTCGGCGTCCTTCAGGACCAGCCGTCCGTCGACGTCCCGCTCGTAACGGACCGTCTGCCCAGCCCCGTTGGTCCGTGACGCGAGCCGCCCGAGGGCGTCGTGGGTGTAGCTGAGCGAGCGTCCGTCGAAGTCGGTCTCCGCGGTCAGCAGGCCGGCCTGGTCGTAGGTGTAGGACCAGGTGAGTCCCTGCGGGTTCGTGACGCGCGTGATGCGCAGTTCGGTGTCGTGGGCGAACTCGTGGCGCGCCCCGTCCGGTGTCGTCCGGGCGGAGACCAGGTCGAAGTGGGTGTACTCGAAGCGGGTCTCGCCGCCCATGGCGTCGGTGTGCAGGACGCAGTTGCCCTCGCCGTCGTACGACCAGGCCTGGGTGGCCCCGTCGGGGTCGGTCCGCCGGGCGAGCAGGCCCTCGACGGTCCACTCCAGTTCGGTGCTGTGGCCCCGTGGGTCGGTGATCCGCACGGGTCGGCCGAAGGCGTCGCGGACGTAGCGGGTGACCCCGCCGTGTTGGCCACGAACCGCGAGCGGGAGGCCCGCCGGGTCGTTCTCCACCCGGTCCACGGCGCCCACCGAGTCGTCGACGCCGGTGAGGCGGCCACGCGCGTCGTAGGTGAGCCGGGTCGTCGTCCCGTTGGGCCGGGTGAACAGGACCGGGTTGCCGTCCTCGTCGTACTCCTGTCGGGACACCGAACCGTCCGGACCGGTGACGACCGTGATCTGGTTCAGCTCGTTGTACTCGACGCCGGCCGAGGTGCCGTCCGGGTGCGCGATGCCGGTGAGGTTGCCGCGCTCGTCGCGGGTGTACGTGGTGGTCCGCCCGGCCGGATCGGTGCGGGACAGCAGCCGGTCGTAGCGGTCCCACGTCTGACGGACCGTGTTGCCCAGCGGGTCCGTCACGGACACGACTTGGAGGTGGCCGTTGAGGACGTAGACCTTGGACGCGCCGGTGGAGTCCGTGAAGCGGGTCATCCGGTCGCCGGTGGCGGGATGGACGTCGTAGGAGAACGTCGACGACAGGTAGCCGTCCGGGCCGGCCGTGCGGACGACGCGGCCGTCGGTGTCGTACACGTACCGGAACGTGGAGCCGTTGCGGTCGGTCCACGAGGTGATGCGGCCGTCCGGGTCGTAGCCGAAGCGCAGCGGCAGGTCCGAGGAGTTGACGACCTCGGTGAGTCGGCCCAGCTCGTCGTAGCCGTAGCGCATCACCGTCCGGGGGCCCTCGGGAGCGCGCAGGGCGAGCTCGCGCAGCCTGCCGTCCTCCGACGCGATCGTCGCCAGGTAGCCGCCGGAGTGGGATACGGCGGTGGGCGTGCCGTCGCCGTGGCGGGAGATGGTGATCCGGTTGCGGGTACGGTCCTCGATCGCGGTGAGCCAGTACGCGGAGGACTCGCGGTACGGGCTGCCGGTGAAGGTACGGGTCACACCGGTGCGCGGGTCGGTGACGACGTACGTGATCTCCCCGTTCTCCTCGCCGCCGTGGTGGAGGGCCAACCGGGGCCCCTCCACGGCGAGGACCGGATCCACGGCCCCGGGCGCGGGGAGCGCCGGGAACCAGAGGATCGATCCGTCCTCGCGGGCCCAGAAGGCACCCCGGCCCGAAGGGTCGAGCTCCATCCGCTCGTCGAGCGTGGAGGCCCAACTGGGCCCGAACCAATGGCCGTAGCGGTAGGTCGAGAGGTGGGTGCGGCGCAGGACCAGGGGCAGGACGCCGGCGAGGGACAGGTCGACCTGCTCCAGGGTCATCTCGCCGGAGGCGATGTCGACGGGGTCGCCCTCGCAGGTGCGGTCACCCATCTCGACGCCCTTGCCGCGCGGGTCGGACTTGGTGTCCTTCAGGGAGTCCGGCTTGAGGTGTCCGTCGGTGCGCGGGCCCTTGCTGTTCGGCCCGTCGGGGTCCTTGCCGTCCTTGCCGTCGTGGTCGCCCTTGCGTTGGCGGGCGAGGCGGTCGCGGGTGTCGTCGTCGTTGTTCTTGTGGTCCTTGGATATCTGTTTGACGGCCCTGGGCAGGGTTTCGCCGACGTGGTCGCCCATGGTCTTGGCGGACTTCACCAGGGCGCCCATGGCCTTCTCGATGACCGGGTCCAGCGCGTCGGCGATGTCGTCGCGGCCCTTGTTACGGCCCTGAGCGGTCTTGGCCTTGGTGAGCTTGCCGGCGGTCTTGCCGTGGATGCCGACGCTCACGCCGTTCAGCTTCGTGCCGGCGTTGTCGTGCTCGTCGTGCTCGATGTGGAAGCCCTTGCCCTTGGCCCCGCCACCGCCACCGCCACCGCCCCCGGCGGAGGCGAGGTTCAGGCCCTCCTTGGCCCCCTGCACGCCCTCGTTGAAGCCGTCCTTGCCGGCCTGCTTGGTCTGGTCGACGTCCACGCCGTCCTGCAGACCCATCGCGGTCGCCCCGAGCTGGACCACCAGATCGGCGGCCATGCCCTCCAGGGCCGCCACGGCCGGCTCGGTCATCACCCCGACGATGTGACCGACCGCCTCCTCCATCGCCCCCGTGATCAGCTTCAGCAACTGCTTCTTCGTGAACGCGATCGCGCCGGCGCCCAGCAGCGCGGACAGACCGCCGGTCACCGGTATCAGGGCCATCGCCAGACCGGTCTGGCCGGCCAGGATCCCGAGCTCCGCGACCGCCTTCCACTTCATGGCCTCGATCGCACCCGCCGCCATGTCCAGCGCCCCGGCGATGGTCCGGGCAGCCGAGATCATGTCCTTGAGGTGTTTGCCCTTGACCTTGCCCCAGTGCTCGTTCAGCGCGTCGATCGCCTCACCGTGCCCCGACGACAGCAGACGCTCCATATGGTTGTTGGCGAGCTGACCGTCGTCCGCGAGATCGTCCGCGAACTCCCGCAACGCGTCCGCCATGTCCCGGTAGGCGTCCTCGTCGACGTTCGGCCAGTTCACCCCCACCAGATCCAGCAGCGTGTCAGCCCAATCCGGCACCGTGACAGCCATGACCCCAAGCCCCCCGTACGTAAGTGCATTCGCAGAATGCAAGTGCGAATACCTTGCCATGGGGTGACAGTCGATCAAAGCGACTTCGGTCTCGGCCAGTTCGGGGCCGTCGAGGGAGCGGCCGTTCCCGGGAGGGCCGACCCGAGTGCGGTGTCATCGGCACGGGACGGAAGCGTCCCTCAGGCCGTCGTGTCTGTGGGCTCCTCGTCGGAGCCGATGATCGACTCCTCCAGCTTGCGCAGCAGTCGTGCGAGCTGGCGGCGTTCGGAGGGTGAGAGTCCGCCGAGCATTCGGCGCTCGTTGTCGAGATGCTCGGCGAACACGGTGTCCACCGTGGCGAGGCCCTTGTCGGTGAGGCGGGAGTAGACGACCCGGCGGTCGTCGGCGTCCCGTTCGCGGACGATGAGGCCGTCCTTCTCCAGGCGGTCGATGCGCAGGGTCACCCCGGCCGAGGACACCAGACCGGAGTCGGCGAGCTGCCCCGCGGTCAGCCGGTGCGGGTGCCCCGCCCGGCGCAGTGCGGTGAGGACGTCGAAGCCGGCCACGGACAGGCCGTGACGCTCGATCGACGCCGTGAGCCGGGTGCTGTAGCGCAGGAAGGAGCGGTGGAGGCGGGCGAGCACCTCCAGCGGGCTGGTGTCCAGCTCCGGCCTCTCCCGCGCCCAGTCCTCGATCACCCGCGCGACGGCGTCACGGTCCGACGGCTTCGATACAGCCATGCTCTTCCCCTCGTCCGGCGTCGTCCCGCGCCTTCACCTCAGCGCTGAGAATCTTAGCGCTGAGGTGAAAGTGTGCGGGAGCCGCTCTGCCGGTCGCCTCAGGCGTTGAGCTCCTCCAGCGTCCGTCCCTTGGTCTCGACGGCGAAGCAGGCGATGGCCGCGCCCACCGCGGCCACCACCGCGAGCTGCAGGAAGACGAGGGTCAGGCTGCCGCCCGCTCCGATGATCGCGCCGACGGTCACGGGGCCGAGGATGACGCCGAGCCGGTTCCACACGCCACCGAACGCGGCGCCCCTGGCGCGGTTGGAGGTGGGGTACAGCTCGGGCGAGTACAGGTAGAGCCCCGCGTTGACCGCGTAGAGGAAGAAGGTCGTGCAGGAGGCGAAGACCGCCACCTGGCCGCCCGAGGTCGCGCCGGCCAGGGCGAGCACACCCAGCGAGAGCACGGTACCGACGAGCGCGCCCATCAGGGCGGGCCTGCGGCCGATGCGGTCGATCAGGAGCGCGACGATGAGGGTGCCGAGCAGGCCGGTCACATTGCTGAGCAGGGTGTAGACGAGCGCGGTGGTCAGGTCCAGGCCGAACGTCTTCGTGTAGAGCGAGGGCAGCCAGGTGGAGATGCCGTGGTTGACGTAGTAGGCGACGAACCAGAGCCCCGAGAGGACCACCGTGCGTCGGAGGTAGCGTCCCCGGAACAGGTCGCCGAGCCGGCCGTGAGACGTCTCGTCGGTCAGGTTCGCGGCGGGAGCGGGCAGCGCCTCGGCGGTGGAACGGGCCACCTCCGCCTCGATGCGCGCGATGACCTCCTCCGCCTCCTGGGTGCGTCCGCGGGCCAGCAGCCAGCGCGGGGACTCGGCGACCTGGCGGGGGAGCGCGGCGGCGAGCAGCACCGGGATGGTGCCGATGAGGAACATCGCGCGCCAGCCGAACTGGGGGACCACCCATACGGCCACCAGCGTGGCCGCCGCGAGTCCGGCGGGGAAGATCATCTCGTACAGCAGGACGAACCTGCCCCGCTTGTCGGAGCGGGCGATCTCGTTGATGTAGGTCGCGGCGACGGGCACGACTCCGCCGATGCCGAGTCCCTGGACGAACCGGAACAGCGAGAACGTCTCGATGCTGCCGGAGAAGGCGACGGCGAGGCTGGCGAGGCCGGTGATACCGACGCCCAGGGCGACGGTGCGGACACGGCCGATCCGGTCGCCCAGCCAGCCGGCCGCGAGGGCGCCGAGCAGCATCCCGATGGAGGCGGAGGTCACCGCGAGGGTGGCCTGCCCGGTGGTCAGGTGCCACTCCTTCATCAGCACGGGCAGCGCGGACGCCGCCAGCAGCTGGTCGAACGCCTCGAAGAAGGTGACGGCGCCGATCAAGAACCGGACCTTGACGTGCCACCGGGAGTGCGGAAGTCGTTCAAGTCGCGCGGCTATCGAGCCGATGGCCTGCTTGCCGGCCACAGTCGTCATGGAGGGGGTCCTTCCGCGGGCAGGGGAGTTGCCGAGACAGTAGGGGGCCATATCTAAGCGGTCAATGGTTAAGTGCCTAGAGATTTCTGTCTCGCAGGCCCGGTAGCCATCATCGGCGCCGTGAAGGCCGTGCTCAAGGCCGATTCGGCAACGATCTCGACTCGGGGGCTTGTCGAGAAATAGTTAAGCGCTTAGATTTCTAGTGCTTCAGCGATTCCGGCCACGGGATCGCGCCGGACTCCGTCCGTGCCCGGAGCCAACTCCCCTTCCGCTGCCCGCCCGGAGGTCCACCCGTGCCGCTCCTTCCCACCGACATCCTGATCGCGGGCCAGTGGCGACGCGGTGCGGGCGAGCCCGTCGACACCGTCGATCCGGCGACCGGACAGGTGCTCGCCACCGTGCACTCCGCCTCCGCCGCCGAGGTCGCCGAAGCCGCCGAAGCCGCGGCGGAAGCGGTGGCGGACCCCGCCTGGCGGGACATGCTCGCCCACGAGCGCGCCCGGCTGCTGCATCGGATCGCCGAGCTGACCGAAGAGGCGGCGCCTGAGCTCGCCGCCGTGCAGACCGCCGACACCGGCAAGACGCTCACCGAGACCCGGGCCCTGGCGCTCAGTGCGGCGGGCACCTTCCGGTACATGGCCGCCGCACTGGAGACGGCCGAGGACGCGGTCACGCCGTCCCGCGGCCCGTACGTCACCATGAGCGTGTACGAGCCGATCGGAGTGGTCGGCGCGATCAACCCGTGGAACTCCCCGGTCGCGAGCGACGCGCAGAAGATCGCCCCCGCGCTCGCCGCCGGCAACGCCGTCCTCCTCAAGCCCGCCGCCTGGACCCCCCTGGTCTCCCTCGCCCTCGGGCGGCTGATCACCCGGGCACTCGACGAGTTCGGCCTGCCCACCGCACTCCTTTCGGTGCTGCCCGGCAGCGGGAGGACCGTGGGCGACGCCCTCGTACGCCACCCCCTCGTCGCCCGGATCGGCTTCACCGGAGGCACCGAGACCGGCCGGTCCATCGCCGCGATCGCCGGTGAGAAGCTCGTCCCCGCCTCACTGGAACTGGGCGGCAAGTCGCCGACCGTCGTGCGCGCCGACGCCGACATCGAGCAGGCCCTGGCCGGAGTGCTGTTCGGGATCTTCTCGTCCAGCGGCCAGTCCTGCATCGCCGGCTCGCGGCTCTTCGTGGCACGAGAGATCTACGACACCTTCGTCGGCGAGCTCGTCGAGCGGGTACGCAAGCTGCGCGTCGGCCCCGGCACCGATCCGGCCACCCAGGTCGGCCCCCTGGTGCACCACCGCCACCGTGACTCCGTCGCCGCCTACGTCGACCTCGCCCGCTCCGAAGGGGCGCGCGTGCTGTGCGGCGGCTCGGTACCCCTGGGGGAGCGGTACAAGGACGGCGCGTACTACCTCCCGACCGTCCTGGACGGCCTCGCCAACACCTCCCGCACGTGCCAGGAGGAGATCTTCGGCCCGGTCCTCGTCGCCCTGCCCTACGACGACGAGGACGACCTGGTCCGCCAGGCCAACGACTCCGTCTACGGACTGGCCTGCGGCATCTGGACCCGTGACCTGCGCGCCGCCTGGCGGATCGCCCGCCGGATCGAGGCCGGCACCGTCTGGATCAACACGTACAAGCAGTTCAGCGCCTCCACACCGTTCAGCGGATGGAAGGACAGCGGCCTCGGCACGGAGAAGGGCCGGGACGCGATCCGCGCCTACCAGCGACAGAAGTCCCTGTACTGGGGCACCTCCGACCTTCCCCTGCCCTGGGCCAACTGACCCGGCACGCCCGCCCGTCTGGAGAGACTCATGCACCACACACCGCCAGGTCCGATCGCCCGGCTCCGCTCGCTGCGCTCCGTCGAGCTGTACACCCCGGCCTTCACCGAGGCCGCCGGCTTCTACGAGGACGTCTGGGGCCTCGAAACCGTGGAGTCCGACACCGGAACACGCTGGCTGCGCGGCACGAGCGACGAACACCACGTCCTCCAGCTGACCGAGTGCGAGCGCGTCGGCCTCGGCCGGATCTCCTTCGCCGTCGGAACCCCTGCCGAGGTGGACGAGGCGGCCCGGCGCCTGGAGGCGCGCTCCCTCGTCCCCGTCTTCGGCCCCGGACTGCTGGATCAGGCGGGCGGCGGATACGGGCTGCGGTTCACCGACCCCGAAGGGCGCCTCATCGAGATCAGCGCCAACGTCGAGGCGGTCGTCCCGCGCGGACGGGACGGCGCCGTGCCCGTCGGGGTCACCCACGCCGTGCTGAACACCGTCGACATCGACGCCGCCGTCGCCTTCTATTGCGATGTGCTGGGCCTGCGCGTCTCCGACTGGTCCGAGCACCAGATGGCGTTCCTGCGCTGCAACGCCGACCACCACTGCATCGCGTTCAACCAGGCCGAGTGGACCTCGCTCAACCACGTGGCGTACGAGATGAGCTCGGTCGACCACTTCATGCGCGGCCTCGGCCGGCTCCGCCACCACGGCATCACCCCCCAGTGGGGACCCGGCCGCCACGGTCCCGGGAACAACACCTTCTCCTACTTCACCGACCCCTCCGGACTGGTCTGCGAGTACACCTCCGAGGTCGCCCAGATCGTCGAGGACGCGTGGATCGCCCGCGTCTGGCGGCGGGTCCCCGACCTGTCCGACCTGTGGGGGACGGCGGGTCCGCCGTCGAAGGAGATCCGCTGCCACATGGCGGGCGCGCCGGACCCCGGCCCGCTCGCCCCCGTCGACGCCCAGGAGGTCACCGTATGAGCACCGTACGCAAGGTCGGCATCGTCGGCTGGGGTGCGATCGGCCGGATCGTCGGCACCGCGCTCGCCGCGGGCGACGTGAGCGGCGCAGAGCTCGAGTGCGTCGTCGACAACCGCCCGCTCGGCGAGGCCTCCCCGGCCCCGCAGGTCCCCTTCGAGGAGGCGCTGGACCGCTGCGACCTGATCGTCGAGGCGGCGGGCCAGGGAGTCGTACGGGAGTGGGGTGAGCGGGTGCTGGCCTCCGGCACCGACCTGCTGATCGCCTCGACCGGGGCGCTGACCGACGACGAGCTGGCGAAGCGACTGCTCGCCGCGGGCCCGGGCCGGGTGTACTTCACCGGCGGTGCCGTCGGCGGTCTCGACCTGCTTCAGGCGGCCCGCTTCCTGGGGCCCCTGACCGAGGTCCGGCTCACCACCACGAAGCTGCCCTCGACCCTCGAACAGCCGTGGATGGACGAGGAGTTGCTCGGCCGGATGCGGACGGCGACCGGCCCGGTCGAGGTCATGACCGGAACGGCCCGCGAGGTTCCGGTCAAGTTCCCCAAGTCGACGAACGTGGCCGCCTCGGTCGCGCTGGCCGTCGGCGACCTGGACGCTGTGCGGGTCCGGGTCGTCGCCGATCCAGCGGCGCACCACACCCGCCACCTCGTCGAGGCGGCCGGCGCGCACGGGACGTACCGCTTCGAGGTCGCGCACCTGCCTGACCCGGGCAACCCGGCGACCAGCCAGGTGGTGCCGTACGCGGTACTGCGCAGCCTCGCCGCGCTCGCCGGACGGACGGGACAGATCCTGTGAGCGTCGACGTCCTCGCCGCCGCCTCCACGGACGTCCACGTCGAGGAGGCCGGTGACCACGGTCCCCTGCTCCTGTGCCTGCACGGCATCGGCTCCTCGTCGGCCGCCTTCGCCCCGCAGCTCGCGGAACTCTCCGCGTACGCACGGGTCGTCGCCTGGGACGCCCCCGGCTACGCCTCGTCGCCCGACCCCGAAGTCACCCTCACCCTCGACGACTTCGCGGACGTGGCGGCAGGACTGATCCGCGAGCGCGGCGGGAGCGCCCATGTGCTCGGCGTCTCCTGGGGCGGCGTGATCGCCCTGCGGCTCGCCTCCCGCCACCCGGATCTGGTCGCCTCGCTGATCGTCGCCGACTCCAGCCCCGGCTCGGGCACGGACGAGAAGAAGGCGGCGGCCATGCGGGCCCGCGCCACCGAGCTGGCCGAACTCGGCCCGCGCGCCTTCGCCGCGGCCCGCGGACCACGCCTGGTGTCACCCGGAGCCCCGGCCGAACTGGTCCGGCGGGTCGTCGACACCATGGCGGCCTCGGTGCGCCTGCCGGGCTACGCGTACGCCGCCGAGTCCATGGCATCGGCCGACCTCCGCGCCGAACTGCCCTCGATCGCCGCGCCCTCGCTCGTCCTCTGCGGCGACCAGGACCAGGTCACCGGCGTCGAGGCGAGCCAGGCCATCGCCGGTGCCCTCCACAAGACCGCCTTCGTGATCGTCAAGGACGCCGGTCACCTGGCCAATCAGGAGCAGCCCGGGCGCTTCAACGCCTGGATCCTCTCCCACCTCCGTATCACCGCACGCATCCCCGAATAGGAGTTGTCTCCCATGCCTCTGACCACCACCGAGTACGACAACGGCGGCGACCTCGCCGCCTACACCGACGCGCTCATCGCCACCAGGGCCTCCCGGGTGGCCGACTTCGACACCCTGTCCTTCCAGGAGAAGGCCGGCTCGCAGTTCCGCCGGGGCCAGATCCGCTACGTCGGCTCGGGTGCCACCGGCAACCACGAGAACGACAGCCGGATCATCCCGTCCGGTGGGTTCACCTTCTCCAACATGCTGCTTCCGCCCGGCGCCGAGGGCCCGGCCCACACCCACCACGACGTCGAAGAGGCCTTCTTCGTCCTCGAGGGCGAGGTCAAGGTCGGCATCCACCGAGGCCCCGACGAGGTCGAGTACCGGACGCTCGGATACCGCGACATGATCGTCGTCCCGGCCGGCGTGACCCGTTCCCTGAAGAACGAGGGGGACACCGACGCCCTCTTCTGCGTCGTCATCGGCACGCAGAAGCCGCAGGTGCCGACGTACCCGGAGTACTCGCCGATGCACGGCGTCACCCGTGGCTGACCTGCCCCCGGCCGACGTACGCACCGTCGTCGTCACCGGAGCGGGCCGTGGCCTGGGACTGGCCATGGCCCGCCGGGCGGGCGAGGACGGCTTCCGAGTCGTCGTCGCCGAAGTGGAGCGGGAACGGGGCGAACACGCGGCCGCGGAGCTGTGCGCGGAGGGCATCGACGCCCGCTTCGTACGCTGCGACGTCGCCGACCCGGACTCGGTGGCCGCGCTGGCGGCCTCCGTGCGGGAGATCGGCCCGCTGTACGGCCTGGTCAACAACGCCGCGCTCGCCAACGGCGTGGGCGGCAAGGAGTTCCAGGACATCGACATCGAGGTGTGGGACCGGCTGATGACGGTCAACGCCCGCGGCCCCTGGCTGGTCTCCAAGGCCCTGTACCCGCTCCTCGCGACGCCGGGCCGGATCGTCAACATCGCCTCGGACGCCGCGCTCTACGGCTCCCCGCGCCTCGCCCACTACATCGCCTCCAAGGGAGCCGTCATCGCCCTCACCCGGGCCATGGCGCGCGAACTCGGCGACAAGGGGGTCACCGTCAACGCGGTCGCCCCCGGCCTCACCGAGTGCGAGGCGACCGAGACCGTGCCCGCCGAGCGGCACGACCTCTACCGCATGAACCGCGCCGTCTCCCGTCCGCAGCAGCCCGACGACCTCACCGGGATCGTCTCCTACCTGCTCGGCGAGGAGTCCCGCTATCTGACCGGACAGGTGATCGCCGTCAACGGCGGCTTCACCATGAACTGAAGCGCAGGAGAAACCCGCTATGGATCTGGGCCTCGCCGACCGCACCATCGTGGTCACCGGCGGCAGCTCGGGCGTCGGCCTGGCCACGGTCCGCGCCCTGCTCGACGAGGGCGCCCGCGTCGCCACCTGCGGCCGTGACGCCGACCGTCTCGCCAAGGCGGCTGTTCGGCTCGGTGCCGGGCGCGACCGCCTGTTCACGGGCGTGTGCGACGTACGGGACGCCGACGCCGTGGACCGCTTCGTGCGCAGCGCCGCCGACGCGTTCGGCGGCGTCGACGGACTCGTCAACAACGCAGGACAGTCCCGCATGAAGGGGCTCGACGACTCGACGGCCGAGGACTGGCGCGACGAACTGGAGCTCAAGTTCGCCGGGGTGCTGAACCCGCTGAGCGCCGCGCACCCGTACCTCGCCCGCTCCGAAGCGGCGAGCATCGTCAACATCAACGCGGTGCTCGCCAAGCAGCCCGAGCCCCGCCTGATCACCACCAGCGCCGCCCGCGCCGGCATCCTCAACCTCTCCAAGTCCCTGTCGGTCGAACTGGCCGGCGACGGCATCCGGGTCAACTCCGTGTGCCTGGGACTCATCGACACCGGCCAGTGGACCCGCCGCCACGCCGCGGCCGCCACCGGCACGAGCTACGAGGACTGGCAGGCGGAACTCGCCGCCGACCGAGGCGTCGCCCTCGGCCGGCTCGGCCGGGCGGAAGAGGTCGCGTACGCGGTCGTCACCCTGCTCTCGCCCCGCGCCTCGTACATCACCGGCACCAGCATCGACGTGTGCGGCGGCGTCGGCCGCTCCATCCTCTGAGGAGACACCATGCGTTACGACAACGGAGGCGATCTCCTCGTCGCCGTCCTGCGCGAACTGGGCATCGACACCGTCTTCGGCATCGTCAGCGTGCACAACCTGCCGCTCGTCGAGGCCGTCGACCGCGAACTGCGCTTCGTTCCCGTACGCCACGAGGCATCCGCCGTGAACGCCGCCGACGCCTACGGACGGGCCCGCGGCTCCATCGGCTGCGCCCTGACCTCCACCGGAACCGGCGCCGGAAACGCCGCCGGATCGCTCATCGAGTCGCTGAGCGCCGGCAGCTCCGTGCTGCACGTCACCGGCCAGGTGGAGAGCGAATTCCTGGGCAGCGGACGGGGGTTCATCCACGAGACCAAGGACCAGCTCGGCATGTTGACCGCCGTGTCGGCCCACGCCGCGACGGTGCCGGACACCGAGAGGGCGGGCCACATCCTGCGCGAGGCCGCCCGGGCCGCGCTCGGCGGGTCCGGCGGAACCGGCGGGCCGGCGAGCGTGGAATGGCCCATCGACCTCCAGTACGCGCCCCAGACCGACGGCCTCGCCGTTCCCGGCCACCCGGCCGCGCCCGCCCCCACGGACGGTGAACTGGCCGCCGCCGGCGAGCTGCTGGCCTCCGCCCGACGCCCGCTCGTCTGGGCCGGCGGCGGCGCGACAGCGGCCCGCCCCGAACTCGCCCGCCTCCTGGAGGCGACCGGAGCGGGGCTGCTCACCTCCAACTCCGGGCGCGGCACGGTGCCCGAGGACCACGAACAGGTCATCGGCAACTTCGCCACCACTCCCGCCGTGCGGGCCCTGCTCGCCGACGCGGACGTGCTGGTCACCGTCGGCACCCACTTCCGCTCCAACGAGACCGCCGACTACACGCTGGACCTGCCCGCCGCGCACATACAGATCGACATCGACGCGGCGGCGCTCGGCCGGGTCTACCCGGTCGCGCACCCCCTGCACGGCGATGCCGCGCCCACCCTGGCGGCCCTGACCGGGTACGCCGCACCCGCCGAGGACGGCTGGCGGGAACGCGTCCGCGCCGTACGCGCCGACGTCCGGGCCACGCTCCACGACAACATCGGCCCGCAGGCCGCGATATGCGACGCCATCCGCGCCGCGCTGCCGCGCGAGGCGGTCGTCGCCCGCGACGTGACCATCCCGTCCAGCAGCTGGGGCAACCGCCTGCTGGAGATGTACGACCCGCGGGACAACGTCTTCCCGCGCGGTGGCGGCATCGGCCAGGGCCTCGGCATGGGGATCGGCGCGGCGCTCGCCCGGCCCGACGCGCCCACCGTCGTCCTCGCCGGTGACGGCGGACTCGCGGTGCACCTGGGCGAACTGCTCACCCTCGCCCAGGAGCGGCCCCGGCTCACCCTGATCGTCTTCAACGACGGCGGGTACGGCGTGCTGCGCAACATGCAGGACCGCCACAGCGAGCGACGCTCCGGCGTCGACCTGGTGACACCCGACTTCGAACTGCTCGCCCGCGCCTGCGGCCTGCCGTACCTGCGGATCGCCGCCGAGGAGCACGCGGCGCCGGTCATCACCGAGGCCGTCTCCTCGGACGGGCCGACGCTCGTCGAGGTCGACCTCGCGGCCCTGGGCCCGATGAAGAACCCGTTCACCCCACCCGTGAGGATCCCGGGCCGGTAATCCGGTCCCGTACTGCCTATCGCCGGTAAGGAGGCACCAGGCCATGAGCGAGAACCCGCTGCAGCTGATCGTCCACCGCATGACATGGGAGGCCGAGGGCGTACTGTCCGTCGAGCTCGCCCACCCCGACGGCAAACCCCTGCCCGCCTGGACGCCCGGCGCCCATATCGACGTGCACGTCGGGGGCCAGATCCGCCAGTACAGCCTGTGCGGCGACCCGCACGACCAGGGTGCGTACCGGATCGGTGTCCTCAACGAGCCTTCCTCGCGCGGTGGTTCGCGCCACGTGCACACGAAGCTGCGCCCCGGCCAGTCCGTCACGGTCTCCGAACCGCGCAACCACTTCGCCCTGGAGGACGCCGGCTCGTACGTCTTCGTCGCCGGCGGCATCGGGATCACCCCCCTCCTCGCGATGGCCCGCGAGGCCGCCCGTCGGGGCGCCGAGTGGCGCCTGGTCTACGGCGGACGGAGTCGGGCCTCGATGGCCTTCACCTCCGAACTCGCGCTGCTCGGCGGCGATGTGACGCTCGTCCCGCAGGACGAGCTGGGCCACATCGACCTGGACGCGGTGCTCACCGGGCTGCCCGACGGGGCGCTCGTGTACTCGTGCGGACCCGAACCCCTCCTCGCGGCCGTGGAGGAACGAGCCCCGGAAGGCCGACTGCGACTGGAGCGGTTTGCCGCGCCCACCGTGGAACGCTTCGAAGGAGACGAGGAGTTCGAGGTCGAGTGCCGCACCTCGGGCCTGACGCTCCGGGTCGGCGCCGACACATCGATCCTCGACGCCGCGGAGAGCGCCGGGATCGGCGTGAACAGCTCCTGCCGCGACGGCATCTGCGGGTCCTGCGAGACCCGGGTGCTCGACGGCACGCCCGACCACCGCGACTTCCTGCTCAGCGAGGCGGAGCAGACCGCCGGCGCCACCATGATGATCTGCGTCTCGCGGTGCGCCTCCGGCCGGCTCGTCCTCGATCTGTGACCCTTCCCCCCGCCTTCTCAGGAGAGAACGTGACCGACACCTGGCCCTACCTGGACGTCCACCAGTCCCGTACGCACGAGCCCACGCCGTACGAGTACAAGCTCGCCGCCACCCTCGAAGAGGTCTTCACCCAGGAGGGCCACGAGCTGGCCGACGTGGTGCGCGGGCTCAACGCCCGCAAGGTGCACACCGCCGACGGCACGCCGTGGACCGAGGAGTCCTTCCGCGCCGAGATGAACCGACTGGGAGCCTGACATGACGCTGTCGTCCACCGCCACCGCGGACCGCATCTACGCCACCGGTCTGCGCAACCAGTGGCATCCCGTCGTCCCCTCGCACTTCGTCGCCCCCGGCGCGATGCGCAAGGTGACCGCGCTCGGCGAGCAGTGGCTGCTGTTCCGCCGCTCCGACGGAACGCTCTCCATGCTCGCCGACCGCTGCCCGCACCGCGGAGCGCCCCTGTCGCTGGGCAAGCACCTCGGCGACCGGGTGGCCTGCTGGTACCACGGCGTCGAGGTCGGCTCCGACGGCACGGTGACCTCGGTGCCCGGTCTGCCCGGCTGCAACCTGGAGGGCAAGAAGCTGGTCACCTCCTTGCCCGTGCGCGAGGTCGGCGGCGCGATCCTCGCCTATTTCGGCGACGAGGAGCACCCCGAGCCGGCGGAGCTCACGCTCCCCGAGCCGCTGACGGACCCGGCGGTGGACGCGTTCCTCTGCTACGCCGAGTGGGACGTGCCGTGGCGCTACGCCGTGGAGAACCTGCTCGACCCCATGCACGGCGCCTTCCTCCACCACGAGTCGCACACCATGTTCGCCGGCGACACGACCGCCAAGTTCCGCATCCGGGAGACCGAGCGCGGCTACTTCTTCGAGAAGACCGACCAGCGGGGCGTCAACTTCGACTGGGTCGAGCTGTGCCGTACGGGCGTCGACTGGGTCGACCTGTCCATCCCGTACCCGCCGTCGGCCGGCCCGGGCGGACCGTTCGGGATCGTGGGCATGGTCTGCCCCGTCGACGAGCAGCGCTCCGGTGTCTTCTTCTGGCGCTACCGCCGTGTCGAGGACTGGCAGCGCGCGTCCTGGCGCTTCCTGTACAAGACGCTGATCGAGAAGCGGCACTGGGAGGTCCTGGAACAGGACCGCGTGATGCTGGAGGCGATGCCCGCCGACGCCGACCAGCGGGAGAACCTGTACCAGCACGATCTGGGCGTGGTGCGGCTGCGCAGGCTCTACCGCGCGGAGGCCGAGGCTCAGGCGCCGTCCGGCACCTGAGCCGCCGGTCGCTCGGCTCTCACCCGCCCGGATGAGTCGTTCGGCGTCCGGTTGCGATTCCCGATCGCCCGGAAGAGCCGTCGAACCGAGGCTGGGACACGGGGCCCGGGCCCGGACGGAGCTGTCGCGATCCTCGGCCGCCCCGGGCCTTCGTTCTGCGGGGTCGGCCAAGGCTGCCTAGTGTCATGGGGTGGAGCACACGGACAGTGCCCGGCCCATCGACCCGGAGGTGCGCGATGCCGGAGCTGTTTATCGGAGGCACGTGGGCAGCCGCTGCCGACGGCCGCACGCGGGAGATCCGCTGCCCGGCGGACGGCACCCTGGTCGCCACCGTGGACGAGGGCGGTCCCAAGGACGCGGCGGCGGCCGTCGCCGCCGCCCGCGAGGCGTTCGACAGCGGGCCGTGGCCCGCCACGCCCGCCGCCGAGCGCGGACGGCTGCTGGTGCGCGTCGCCGATCTGCTGGAACGTGACAAGGCGACCTTCGCCCGTGCCGAGTCCCTGGACACCGGCAAGCGGCTCGTCGAGTCCGAGTACGACATGGACGACATCGCGGCCTGCTTCCGCTACTTCGGCAATCTCACCGCGTCGGGCGGCGCCGACCGGATCGTCGCCACCGGCAACCCGGAGGCGGACAGCCGGGTGGTGCACGAACCGGTCGGGGTGTGCGCACTGATCACTCCATGGAACTATCCGCTGCTGCAGACCGCGTGGAAGGTCGCACCGGCCCTCGGGGCCGGCAACACGTTCGTACTGAAGCCGAGCGAACTGACCCCGCACACCGCGATCCTGCTGATGCGGCTGCTGACCGAGGCGGGGCTGCCACCAGGGGTCGGAAACCTGATCCTGGGAACGGGCGCCGAGGCCGGCGCGCCGCTCACCGAGGATCCCCGCGTGGATCTGGTGTCGTTCACCGGCGGCCTGGCCACCGGCCGCCGGATCATGGCGGCGGCAGCGCCCACGGTGAAGAAGGTCGCCCTGGAACTCGGCGGCAAGAACCCGAACATCGTCTTCGCGGACGCGGACTTCGAGGCGGCTGTCGACTACGCGGTGATGGCCGTCTTCCTGCACTCCGGGCAGGTCTGCTCGGCAGGTGCCCGGCTCCTCGTGGAGGACTCGCTGCACGACGCCTTCGTCGACGAGATCGTGGCCCGCGCGCGGGCCATCCCGATGGGCGGGCCATTCGACGAGAACGCGCGGACGGGGCCGCTGATCTCGGCAGCGCACCGCGACAAGGTGGAGGCGTACGTGGCCGCGGGCCTCGCCGAGGGCGCGGTGCTGCGCTGCGGTGGGGCGCGGCCGACGGACCCGGAACTCGCCGACGGCTACTACTATCCGCCGACCGTGCTGGACGACTGCACGCCCGGGATGTCGGTCGTACGTGACGAGTCGTTCGGCCCGGTGCTCACGGTCGAGCGGTTCGCCGACGAGGCCGAGGCCCTCGCCGTCGCCAACGACACCGTGTACGGCCTCGCGGGTGCGGTCTGGTCGCAGGACACCGGCCGTGCGCACCGGGTCGCGTCCCGGCTCCGCGCGGGCACCGTGTGGATCAACGACTTCCACCCGTACGTACCGCAGGCGGAGTGGGGCGGCATGAAGCAGTCCGGCTTCGGCCGTGAACTGGGGCCGGCGGGACTCGCCGAATACCAGGAGACCAAACACATCTGGCGCAACCTCGCTCCCAAGCCGCAGAGGTGGTTCGAGTGACCGCACAGCCGACCGGCCAGGATCGGCCCCAGGCCGGCGACGGCGTCCCGCACGACGACGACTCGTTGACCGAACTCGGCTACCGGCCCGAACTGAAGCGCACGCTGGGCAACTTCCACACCTTCGCCGCGGGGATCAGCTACATCTCGATCCTGACCGGCACCTTCCAGCTGTTCTACTTCGGAATCGCCTTCGGCGGCCCGGCGTACTGGTGGTCGTGGCCGATGGTGTTCGTGGGCCAGCTGATGGTGGCACTGTGCTTCTGCGAACTGGCGGCGCGGTATCCGGTCGCGGGCTCGGTCTACAACTGGGCGAAGAAGATGGGCGGCCCGCACGTGGGCTGGCTCGGCGGCTGGATGATGATGACGGCCACCATGGTGACCCTGTCGGCCGTGGCCCTCGCGTACCAGATCACGCTGCCGCAGATCGACCCCTGGTTCCAGTTCGTCGGGGACGGCAGCGGCGAGAACGACGCCGCGGCCAACGCGGTCCTGCTCGGCTCGGTGCTGATCCTCTTCTCAACGCTGGTCAACGCGTTCGGCGTACAGCTGATGGCACGGATCAACTCGGCGGGTGTCTTCATCGAGCTGATCGCCGCCGTGGCCCTGATCATCTGCTTCGCCGCGCACATCACCCGTGGCCCCGGCACGGTGCTCACCGACACGTGGGGCCTGGGAGCCGGGGACCCGCTCGGCTACTTCGGGGCGTTCCTGACGGCCTCACTCGCGTCGGCGTACGTGATGTACGGCTTCGACACGGCCTCCTCGCTCGGCGAGGAGTCTCACAACCCGAGCCGCAACGCGCCGCGCGCGATTCTGCGGGCGCTCATCGCGTCCTTCGTCATCGGTGGCCTCATCCTGCTGTTCGCGCTGATGGCGGTGCCCGACCTGCAGTCGAAGGAGTTGGCCACCGGCGGCCTGCAGTACGTGGTGCTGGAGACGCTGGGGTCGACGATCGGTGAGATCTTCCTGTGGTGCGTGGTCGTGGCGATCACGGTGTGCGTGCTGGCCGTCCAGGCCGCGGGCATCCGGCTGATGTTCGCGATGGCACGGGACAACAACCTGCCGGCCGGATCGGCACTCGCCAAGGTGAGCCCGCGCTTCCGGACCCCGGTGATTCCCGCCGTCGTGATCGGTGTGGTGGGTGTCGTCATCCTGGTCGTCAATATCAACCAGCCGCAGATCTTCTCGGTGATCACCAGCATCGCGATCATCATGATCTACGTTGCCTACCTGATGGTCACCACCCCGATGCTGATCCAGCGGCTGCGCGGGAAATGGCACCCCCGCGAGGGAGCGTTCTCGCTCGGCCGCCTCGGACTGCCGATCAACATCCTGGCGGTGCTGTGGGGCGCCGCCATGTCCCTGAACCTGGCCTGGCCCCGAGCCGAGGTCTACAACGCGACCGGGGCCCAGCACTGGTACCTGCGCTGGGGTGCGTTCCTGTTCGTCGGCATCGTGGCGCTCGGCGGCTTCGCCTACTACTGGTTCGTACAGCGGCACCGTACGGGCGTGCTGGCCGAACACCGCGCCGACGCCCCCTGATCCACGCCCCTTCCCCCGCCACGGGGACATCCCGTACTGGAGAGACCATGCCCGCACAGCCCTCTGGGGCCGAGTTCGACTACGTGGTGGTCGGCGGCGGCACCGCCGGGGCCGTCGTCGCGGCCCGCCTGTCGGAGGATCCCGGTGTCAGCGTCTGCCTGCTGGAGGCGGGCCCCTCCGACGAGGGCGACGAGAACATCCTGCGGCTGGACCGGTGGATGGCGCTGCTGGAGTCCGGTTACGACTGGGACTATCCGGTGGAGCCGCAGGAGAACGGCAACAGCTTCATGCGCCACGCCCGTGCCAAGGTGCTCGGCGGCTGCTCGTCGCACAACTCGTGCATCGCCTTCTGGGCGCCGGCCGAGGACCTCGACGAGTGGGGTGCGATGGGGTGCTCGGGCTGGAGCGCGGCCGACTGCTTCCCGCTGTACCAGCGGCTGGAGACCAACGACGGCCCCGGCGACCACCACGGCCGCTCCGGCCCCGTGACGATCCGCTCGGTGCCGCCCCGGGACCCGTGCGGCCGGGCGCTGTTGGAGGCCTGTGCGGCGAGCGACATCCCGACGGTGCCGTTCAACTCCGGCCGCACGGTGGTGCGCGGAGCGAACTGGTTCCAGATCAACTGCCGCGAGGACGGGACCCGTTCCTCCGCATCGGTGTCGTATCTGCATCCCGTGATGGGCAAGCGGCCCCATCTGGAGGTACGCACCGGGGTGCAGGCGAGGCGGCTGCTCTTCGACGGCGCGCGCTGCTCGGGCGTGGAGTACCTGCAGCCGGACGCCGTGCATGTCGACTCCGTACGGGCGCGGCGCGAGGTGATCGTCTCCTGTGGGGCGATCGACTCGCCGAAGCTGCTGATGCTGTCGGGCATCGGACCCGCCGCCCATCTGCGCGACAACGGCGTGGACGTACACGTGGATTCCCCCGGCGTCGGCTCGCACCTCCAGGACCATCCCGAGGGGGTGATCATGTGGGAGGCGAAGCAGCCCATGGTCACCTCGTCCACGCAGTGGTGGGAGATCGGGATCTTCACGGACACCGAACCGGGTCTCGACCGGCCGGACCTGATGTTCCACTACGGTTCGGTCCCGTTCGACATGAACACCTACCGCCGCGGCTATCCGACCACCGACAACGCCTTCTGCCTCACGCCGAACGTCACCCGTGCCCGCTCCGAGGGCACGGTCCGGCTGCGCAGCCGTGACTTCCGGGACAAGCCGAAGGTCGATCCGCGCTACTTCACCCACGAGCACGACATCCGGGTGATGATCCACGGACTGCGGCTCGCGCGGGAGATCGCGGCGCAGGCGCCGCTCGCCGACTGGAAGGGTGCGGAGCTGGCGCCCGGACCGGACGCCACGACCGACGAGGAGCTTTTCTCCTACATCCGCGAGACGCACAACACGGTCTACCACCCGGCGGGCACGGTACGGATGGGTGCCGAGAGCGACCCCTCCTCGCCCCTCGACCCGCAGCTGCGGGTCAAAGGGGTGCAGGGGCTACGGGTGGCGGACGCCTCGGTCATGCCGTTCCTGCCCGCGGTCAATCCGTGCATCACCACGATGATGATCGGCGAGAAGTGTTCGGACATGATCCGGGCCGGACAGTGACCGCGCCCCGGAGCCGATGATGCTCCCTCCCACCAGGCCCCCGGCGGCCTCCTCAGCCGGTGACTGTCAGAGGCGTCGGGCACAGTGGAAGAGGTGATTCCTCGACGAGCGGGGTGAACTCATGCCACACGCGATACGGGCGGAAGGTCTCACGAAGAGGTTCAAGGGGACCGCCGCGCTCAAGGGCATCGATCTCGAGGTCCCGGCAGGCACCGTCCTGGGCCTACTGGGACCCAACGGTGCCGGCAAGACCACGGCGGTCCGGATCTTCGCCACGCTGCTGCTTCCCGACGGGGGCCATGCCGAGGTCGGCGGGTACGAGGTGGTGAGCCAGGCCCGCCAGGTGCGGTCCCTGATCGGTCTCACCTCCCAGTTCTCCGCGGTGGACGACAACATGACCGGCACCGAGAACCTGGTGATGATCGCCCGCCTGCTCGACATGTCGCGCCCCGACGCACGGGCGCGGTCCGCCGAACTGATGCAGCGCTTCCACCTGGAAGAGGCCGCGGGGCGCGCCGTGAAGACGTACTCGGGCGGGATGAGGCGGCGCCTGGACCTGGCGGCGAGCCTGGTGGGGCGGCCCCGCATCCTGTTCCTCGACGAACCGACCACCGGGCTCGATCCCCACAGCCGTGGCGAGGTCTGGGGGATGCTGCGCGATCTGGTGTCCGAAGGCATGACCACGCTGCTGACCACGCAGTATCTGGACGAGGCCGACCGTCTCTCCGACAGCATCGTCGTTGTCGACCAGGGCAGCGTGATCGCCGAGGGCACCCCAGATGAGCTGAAGTCGCAGGTGGGAGGGCAGGTGCTGAACGTGCAGCCTGTTTCCACGGCCGATCTGGCAAAGGTCCGCGCGCTCGTGGCGGAGGAGGCCGGCCCCCAGACCGCGATCGAGGACCATCGCGTCACCGCCCCCGTCACCAGCGAGGCGCTCATGCCCCGCGTCGTGCGCCGCCTCGATCAGGCGGGAATATCCGTGGGAGAGCTCACCCTGCGCCGCTCCTCCCTGGACGAGGTGTTCCTGGCCCTGACCGGTCACAAGGCACAGGCGAACGACCCGGCGACGTCCGACGACGACTACGCGTCCACAGGGGGCCCGTCATGACCGGTATGGAGCTCACGGGGACGACCGCCCGCGGAGGGAACCGCGTCCACGTGGGTGCGGCGCTGCGGCAGACGGCCACGATGGCCTGGCGGAGCCTGATCTCGGTGAAGCACAACCCGCTGGAGCTCGTCGACTACAGCATCACGCCGATCATGTTCGTCTTCCTCTTCACCTTTGTCTTCGGCGGGCAGATGGCCGGCTCTCCGCAGGACTACCTGCAGTACGCGCTGGCCGGGATCATCGTGCAGAACACCCTGTTCATGAGCATGTACACCGCGATGTCGCTCAACGCCGACCTGACGAAGGGCGTGTTCGACCGCCTTCGCAGCCTCCCCATCGCCCGGGCGGCGCCGCTGTACGGACGCATCGCCGCCGACCTGGCGAAGCAGCTCTGGGCGATGCTGTTGATGATCGGCCTCGGCACCCTGCTCGGGTTCACGCTCACCGGAAGCGCCCTCGGCTTCCTCGGCGCGACGCTCCTTCTCCTGACCTTCGCCGCCGCCGTCTCCTGGACCGCCGTCCTGATCGGGATGCTGGCGGGCGACGCCGAGAAGGTGCAGGTGTTCGCCTTCACGATCATCTTCCCTGTCACCTTCACGAGCAGCGCCTTCGTCCGGGTCGAGACGATGCCGGGGTGGCTCCAGGCGTGGGTCGAGGTCAATCCGGTCACGCACCTGGCCGACGCGTTCCGAGGGCTTCTGCTGGGCACGCCGGTCGGCTCGTCCGTCATGTGGTCACTGGTCTGGGCCGCGGGCATCACAGCCGTCTTCATGCCGCTCGCCATGCGCGTCTACAACTCCCGCAGCCGCTGACGCCGCCTTCGCCGGCCACTACGCGCACTTCATGCCGGAGGCCGGAACGAAGGGGCGCGCCATGCTTGATCCACTGCCGAGGAGTCAGGGTGACCAGCAGCCCGGTCGAGACTCCCCAGGCCATATAGCCTGGCGAAATGCTTACAGAAGTGACAGCGACCCGCTATGTCACCCCTCTGCGTGAGGGCGGGTCGCTCCCGGGCATCGTCGAGGCCGACGATCTCGGTACGTACGTCATGAAGTTCACCGGCGCCGGGCAGGGGCGCAAGACACTCGTCGCCGAGGTGATCTGCGGGCAGCTCGCCCGCCGGCTCGGGCTGCGTGTGCCCGAGCTCGTCGCCATCGGGCTCGACCCCGTCATCGGGCTCTCCGAGCCCGACCAGGAGGTCCAGGAGCTGCTGAAGGCGAGTGGCGGGCTCAACCTCGGGATGGACTACCTTCCCGGCTCGCTGGGCTTCGACCCGCTGGCGTACGAGGTGGACCCGAAGGAGGCGGGGAAGGTCGTCTGGTTCGACGCGGTGATCAACAACGTCGACCGGTCCTGGCGCAACCCGAACATGCTGGTCTGGCACGGCGACCTGTGGCTGATCGACCACGGCGCCACGATGATCTGGCACCACAACTGGCGGGGCGCCCAGGCCTCCGCCGCGAAGCCGTACGACGCCTCCGACCACGCCCTCGCGCCCTTCTCGCCGGACGTCGCCGCCGCGGCGGCGGAGCTGGCACCCCTGGTGACACGGGAGCTGCTCGAGGAGGTCGCCGCCGACGTCCCCGACGAGTGGCTGGTGGACGAGCCCGGTTTCGAGAGCACCGACGCGCTGCGCGCCGCATACGTGGAGGCGCTGCTGCCGCGCGCCGCGACCATCCACGAACGGATCACCCTCGGCCCGCGGGTCGAGCGCGGGCCGGCGCAGCCGCCCGGCTGGCTCGCCGAACGTCTCGCCCCCCGGCCGCACTCCGCCCAGAAGGACCGCACCACGTGACCGACCGCGATGTCTTCGAGTACGCGCTGCTGCGCGTCGTGCCACGCGTCGAGCGCGGCGAGTTCTTCAACGCGGGCGTGGTGGTCTACTGCCGGGCGAAATCCTTCGTCGCCGCCCGCATCCACCTCGACGAGGCCAAGCTCAGGGTGCTCGACCCCGGCGCCGACGTGACCGGCGTCCGGGCCGCGCTGCACGCGGTCGAGGGGGTCTGCCGGGGCGGCGAGGACGCCGGGCAGGCTGCCCGTGACGACGCGGGCCGGCGCTTCCGGTGGCTGATCGCACCCCGCTCCACGGTGGTCCAGCCGGGCCCGGTGCACACCGGACTGACCGCCGATCCGGAGGGCGAGGTCGAAAGACTGCTCGATCTGCTGGTGCGCTGAGCGCCGTCGATGTGGCGCGGAGTGACGCTGTGCACCCGGTGGGCCGTTGACACCGGGTGCCAGGGCTTCTAGCGTCTCGTCTGCGGAAGGTACTAAGCGGTCGCTCATGTGTGGGACGCACCGTGCGGGCCGCATCCATGGATGATCCAAGGGCGAGGAGAACCAGCATGTCGACCACCGAGCAGCGCGTAGCCGTCGTCACCGGCGCGGCGCGGGGCATTGGCGCCGCGACCGCGGTACGGCTGGCCGCGGAGGGCCGCGCCGTCGCCGTACTCGACCTCGACGAGGCGGCCTGCAAGGACACCGTCGAGAAGATCAAGGCCGCCGGTGGCACCGCCATCGCCGTCGGCTGCGACGTCTCCGACAGCGCTCAGGTGGAGGCCGCCGTCGCGCGCGTCGCCACCGAGCTCGGCGCCCCGACGATCCTCGTCAACAACGCCGGCGTGCTCCGCGACAACCTGCTGTTCAAGATGAGCGAGTCCGACTGGGACATGGTCATGAACGTGCACCTCAAGGGCGCGTTCCTGATGGCCAAGGCGTGCCAGAAGCACATGGTGGACGCGGGCTTCGGCCGGATCGTCTCGCTCTCCTCGTCCTCCGCGCTCGGCAACCGCGGCCAGGCGAACTACTCGGCCGTCAAGGCCGGTCTGCAGGGCTTCACCAAGACCCTCGCCAAGGAACTCGGCAAGTTCAACATCACCGCCAACGCCGTCGCCCCGGGCTTCATCGTCACCGAGATGACCGCGCAGACCGCCGAGCGTGTCGGCATGGGCTTCGAGGACTTCCAGGCCGCGGCCGCCTCCATGATCCCGGTGCAGCGGGTCGGCAAGCCCGAGGACATCGCCAACGCCATCGCCTTCTTCACGGGTGACGACGCCGGCTTCGTCTCCGGTCAGGTCCTGTACGTGGCCGGCGGCCCGCTCAACTGACGCTTCGAGCGGGAAGAAGGAGACGTACATGAGCACGAAGGAACTGCCCGAGCTTTCCGGCAAGGTCGCTCTGGTCACCGGCGCCAGCCGGGGCATCGGCTACGGCGTCGCCGAGGCGCTGGTCGCCCGCGGCGACCGTGTGTGCATCACCGGCCGGGGCGAGGAGGCCCTCAAGGAGGCCGTCGAGCGCCTCGGAGCCGACCGGGTCATCGCGGTGCCCGGCAAGGCCCACGACGAGGCCCACCAGGCCGCTGCCGTCGATGCCACGATGGAGGCGTTCGGCCGGGTCGACTTCCTGGTGAACAACGCCGGGACGAACCCGGTCTTCGGACCGATCGCCGAGCTGGACCTGAACGTCGCCCGTAAGGTCTACGAGACGAATGTGATCTCGGCCCTGGGGTTCGCCCAGCTGACCTGGCGCGCCTGGCAGAAGGATCATGGCGGCGCGATCGTGAACATCGCCTCGATCGCCGGCATCTCCGCCTCGCCGTTCATCGGCGCGTACGGGATGAGCAAGGCGGCCATGGTCAATCTGACCCTCCAGCTGGCGCACGAATTCGCGCCGGTCGTGCGGGTCAACGCGATCGCCCCGGCCGTTGTCAAGACCAAGTTCGCCCAGGCCCTCTACGAGGGTCGGGAGGCCGAGGCGGCGGCCGCGTACCCGCTCGGCCGGCTGGGAGTCCCGGAGGACATCGGTGGCGCCGCCGCGTTCCTCACCTCCGACCAGTCGGACTGGATCACCGGCCAGACGCTGGTGGTCGACGGGGGTCTTTTCCTCAACTCCGGCGTCGAGTGACCGATATCCGGACACTTTCCTGAATTCCTGACCGGTTTGACCCCGGTTAATCGTTGAATGCCTCAAGTGCCCCGTCAGGGTCGAACATTGACCTGGCGGGGCGCTGCGGTATGGTCGGCCGACCCATGGCTGAACGAGGAGCGTGCACGTGTTCAACCGGACCAGTCTGCAGGCCGCTGCAGCCCTTGCGTCCATATCCCTGGTATCCGGATGCAGCCTGTTTTCGGACGGTGAATCCACCGGGGAGCAGAGAATCGTCGTCGGCACGACGAGTTCTCCCACCACGCTTGATCCGGCAGCCGCTTGGGACAATTCCTGGGAGCTGTACCGAAATGTCTTCCAGACGCTGGTGAGTTTTCCCACCGGCAGTACGACCCCGCAGTCCGATGCCGCCGACTGCAAATTCTCCGACACCGCCAGCCGGATCTTCGAGTGCAAGCTCGTCGACGGCCTGACGTTCTCGAACGGGCACAAACTGGACGCCAAGGCTGTCCAGTACTCCATCGAGCGCATCCGCACGATCAACGCCGACGGTGGCCCCAACGGGATGCTCGGCTCGCTCGACAAGATCGAGACCGTGGACGACCGTACGGTCGTCTTCAAGCTGAACAAGCCCGACGCGACCTTCCCCTTCGTTCTCGCGACGCCGGCCATGTCCCTGGTGGACCCGGCCGAGTACCCCGCCGACAAGCTCCGTGAGGACGGGAAGCTCACCGGCTCCGGTCCTTACGTCCTCGACGAATACGTCGAGGGCGACAAGGCCGAGCTGACCAAGAACCCCGCCTACAAGGGGTTCGCGGACCGCAAGAACGGCGGCGTGACCATTCGGTACTTCAAGGAGTCCGAGGCCATGGTCACCGCGCTGCGGAAGGAGGAGATCGACGCCACCTACCGGGGTCTCACCGCCGAGGAGGTCGTCGAACTCCAGGAGGACACCCCGGCGAACGAGAAGCTCCAGCTCGTGGAGTCGACCGGCGCCGACATCCGCTACCTCGTCTTCAACGCGCGGGACGCCTCGGTCGCCAAGGAGCCGGTCCGCAAGGCGATCGCCCAGATCGTCGACCGCGAGGAACTGGTCGACAAGGCGTACAAGGGCACGGCCGAGCCGCTGTACTCCATGGTCCCCAAGGGCATCGCCGGGCACACCACGGAGTTCTTCGACGCCTTCGGCGAGCCCAGCGTCACGAAGGCCAAGTCGATCCTGCGCAAGGCCGGGATCACCAAGCCGGTCGAGCTGACCTTCTGGTACACCACCGACCGGTACGGCTCCGGCACCGCGCTCGAGTTCGCCGAGCTCAAGCGGCAGCTGGACTCGTCTGGGCTCTTCAAGGTGACCCTGCGCAGCAAGCCGTGGAAGGAGTTCGCGGCCGACTACCAGAAGGGCGAGTACCCGGTCTTCGGTCGCGGCTGGTTCCCCGACTTCCCGGACGCGGACAACTTCATCGCCCCGTTCGTCGGCAAGCAGAACGCGCTGGGAACGCCGTACGTGAGCCCCCGCATCACCGACGAGATCCTGCCGAAGTCGCGGCGCGAGAGCGACCGCGGCGCCGCCGCCGAGGAGTTCAAGGAGGCGCAGGAGATCATGGTGGACGACGTCCGGCTCCTCCCGCTGTGGCAGGGCAAGCTCTACATCGCGGCCGGTGAGGACATCGCGGGCGGCGAGCGCGCGCTCGACCCGCAGACCGTCATGCAGATGTGGGAACTCAGCCGCAGGACCAGCTGGTAGCGGCATTGTCAGTGGCCCCCGGTAGGTTCTTCAGCACGTAAGAAGACATGGCCTACCGGAGGTTGTTGACGTGACCGACACCGACATGCTGCCCGAGTCCTGGCGCGGCGTCCTCGGCGACGAGCTGCAGAAGCCGTACTTCAAGCAGCTCACCGAGTTCGTCGAGGAGGAGCGGGCGAAGGGGCCGGTCTATCCGCCGCGCGACGAGGTCTTCGCGGCCCTCGCCGCCACCCCGTACGACAAGGTGAAGGTCCTGGTCCTCGGCCAGGACCCGTACCACGGAGAAGGGCAGGGGCACGGCCTCTGCTTCTCCGTCCGGCCCGGTGTCAAGACCCCGCCGTCCCTCCGCAACATCTACAAGGAGATGAAGGAGGAGCTCGGGCACCCGGTGCCGGACAACGGCTATCTGATGCCGTGGGCCGAGCAGGGTGTGCTGCTGCTCAACGCGGTCCTCACCGTCCGCGCCGGCGAGGCCAACTCGCACAAGGGCCAGGGCTGGGAGAAGTTCACGGACGCGGTGATCTCCGCCGTGGCGTCCCGGCCGGACCCCGCCGTCTTCGTGCTGTGGGGGAACTACGCCCAGAAGAAGCTCCCCCTGATCGACGAGGAGCGCCACGTGGTGGTGAAGGGCGCGCACCCCTCGCCGCTGTCGGCGAAGAAGTTCTTCGGCTCCCACCCCTTCACGCAGATCAACGAGGCGATCGCGGCCCAGGGCCACGAGGCGATCGACTGGCGCATCCCCGACCTGGGCTGACGCCGCCGGGCCGCTGTCCGGGCGGGCATCTGAGCCCGCCCGGCTGACAGGCCCCGCCCGGCGCCCGAGCCTGATCCGGTTCGGGGGTCGCTGCGGCTAGCGTCGGATCTCCCGGACGGAGATCGCGTGGAGGCCGCAGTGACCGAGCAGCAGCAGATGTCGGACGACGGCGTCATGACCAGGATCGGTCAGACGACGATGCTGCTCCACGGCGGGGACCGGGAGGAGGCTCGCAACCGTTTCGGGGATCTGTGGGCGCAGATCGGTCCCGACGGGGACCCTCTGCACCGCTGCACCCTCGCGCACTACATGGCCGACGCGCAGGACGACCCGGACGTCGAGCTGGCCTGGGACCTGCGGGCCCTTCTGGCGGCCGAGGAGCTAGGGGAGGAGCGGCTGGCCGAGCACGACTCCGCGGTCGCGCTGAGGGCGCTGTACCCCTCCCTCCACCTCAACCTGGCCGCCGACTATCTGAAGGTGCAGCGGCCCGACGCGGCCCGGGTCCATCTGGACCGGGCCCGCGCGGCATCGGACGCTCTGGACGACGACGGATACGGCAACGGGGTGCGCGCGGCGATCGAGCGCCTGGAGGTGCGGCTCCGCGCGCGATAGCCCGGTGCCGGTCTCGCTTCCCGTACGGACCGCGGCAGACCCTGCCCCGGTCGCTGCCGGGGGCGCCTGCCTCCGTACGGATCACCCGGCGTGCGGACGTCCGCCCGGGAGCGGGGCGGCTCGGGGCGCGTCACGCCGCCGTCCCCCTCGGGCCCGTCAGTCGCCCGTGGCTCCGTCGATCCGCTCGCGCAGCAGATCCGCGTGGCCGTTGTGACGCGCGTACTCCTCGATCATGTGGGTGTAGATCCAGCGCAGGTTGAACGTCTCCCCGCTGCGGTGCTCACCCTTGGCCAGATCGTCGAGGTGGTGCGCCGCGGCGAGCTCGCGGGCCCGTGCGATCTCGCCCTGCCAGGTCGCGTACGCCTCGTCCCAGGTGTCCGCCTCGGTGAGGTGGAAGGCGCGGTCGCGGTCCTCCTCGGTGCTGTAGATCCGCCCCGGCCGCTCTCCGGCCAGCACCCGCCGGAACCAGCCGCGTTCCACCTCGGCCATGTGGCGGACCAGGCCGAGCAGGCTGAGGTTCGACGGTGGCGCGGAGGCGGTGCGCAGCTGCGGCTCGGCCAGCCCCTCGCATTTCAGGGCGAGCGTCCGGCGGTGGTAGTCCAGCCAGCCCTCGAGCATCTCGCGCTCGCCCGCGGTGGTCGACGGTTCGGTGCGTGCGGTGTGTTCCACGGAGGTCATGCCGGGAATCGTCGCCGATGGCCGCGGTGGGCGCCAGGGGACCTGGCGCGGGTCACCCGCCGAGCATTCCGCGCAGCAACTCGTCGAAGCCCACGCGCAGTTCGTCCCGGCTCGGTACGGCGGAGTGGAAGGAGCCCGCGGCGCAGGAGAACATCAGCCCCTCGCACCAGGCGATCAGGGACAGCGCGTGCCGCTCGGGGGAGGGGGAGCCGGCGTCCGCCATCATCGCGATCAGCGGCCCGTGGAACGCCGCCCCCGCCGCGTCGAAGAACGTACGCAGTTCGGGGCGGCGGGTGGCCTCCAGGGCGAGTTCGTAGCGGGAGACGAGCAGCGCGCGGTGGTCGGTGAGATACCGGTGCAGGGCGAGCGCGAGGGCGTCCACCAGGTCCCCGGCCCCGGCGTCCGGGCCCGGCATCTCGTGTGGCGTGAGAACGCGGGCCTCCAGCTCGACCTGGCGGCGGACCGCCGTCTCCAGCAGCGCCTGGCGGGTGCGGGCGTGGTTGGAGGTCGAGCCCTGCGGCAGCCCCGCCCGCTCGTCGACCGCCCGGTGGGTGAGCCCGCGCATCCCGCGTTCGACGAGGAGGTCGAGGGCGGCGTCCCCGATCCGCTCGGCGCGCGAGCCGGTCGCGGCGGGAGCGGCCGTGGCGGGGGAGTCCGGAGCGGCGGAGTCGGAGGCGGGCCGGGGGGTGCGTGCGGTCATGGGCACAACCTACTACCGGTCTGACTACACCTGTAGTACGTTCAAGAGGTCACTACACCTGTAGTTTCCGAGGGGGCAGTCATGGAACAGCACCGTGCCGTTGTCGTCGGGGCCGGCATCGGCGGGCTCACCGCCGCCGTCGCCCTCCACCGACGCGGCTGGAACGTCACCGTCCTCGAACGCGCCGCCGCCCTCACCCCCGTCGGCGCCGGCATCGGCCTCGCCCCCAACTCCCAACGCGCCCTCGACGTCATCGGGCTCGGCGACCGCGTCCGCGAACTGTCCGCCTGGCAGGGCGACGGCGGAATGCGAGCCCCCGACGGCCGCTGGCTGGCCCGCACCAGCGCCAAGGCCGCCGCCGCCCGCTTCGGCGGACCCCTCGTCCTGCTCCACCGCGCCACCCTCGTCGAGATCCTGCTCTCGGCCCTCCCCGACGGAGTCGTACGGACCGGGGTGGCCGCGTCCCTCGCCGACCCCGGCGACGACGACAGGCCCGCCGTCGTCCGCACCCCCGACGGGGACATCGAGGCCGAACTGGTCCTCGGCGCCGACGGCATCCACTCCACGGTCCGCCGCGCCCTCTTCCCCGACCACACCGGTCCCGAGTACTCCGGCTTCACCACCTGGCGCGTCGTCGTACCCGCCCCCGAACGCCCCTTCCCGCCGCACGAGACCTGGGGCCCCGGCCGCCTCTGGGGAACCCAGCCCCTCAAGGACGGCCGCACCTACGCCTACGCGATGGCCGCCGCCCCCGAAGGGGCCCGCGCCCCCGACGACGAGAAGGCCGAACTCCTGCGCCTCTTCGGCGACTGGCACCACCCCGTGCCCGAGATCCTCGCCGCCGTCGATCCCGACGGCGTCCTGCGCCACGACGTCCACCACATGCCCACACCGCTGCCCGCCTTCCACCACGGTCGCGTCGCACTGCTCGGCGACGCCGCGCACGCCATGGAGCCCACCCTCGGGCAGGGCGGCAACCAGGCCATCGAGGACGCGATCGTCCTGGCCCACCACGCCGGCCCGGGACTTCGCCCGAGCCGGTCACTGGACGCGTACACCGCCGACCGGCTGCCGCGCACCACGGCGATCGTCCGCAAGGCCGCCCGGACCGGCCGGCTCGCCCTCCTGGCCGCCCCGCCCGCCGTCGCCCTGCGCAACGCGCTCATCACCGCCGTCTCCCGCTTCGGACCCGGCCTCGTCCTGCGGGGTTTCGACGGCATCGCGGACTGGCGGCCGCCGTCGGCCGCCGACCGCGCGCGAGTAAGCTGACCGGCGCTTACGACAGATCACCCAGCGCTAGGGAGACCCCGTGAAGGTCGGCTGCATCGGACTCGGCGACATCGCGCAGAAGGCATATCTCCCGGTCCTCGCCGCCCTCCCCGGGGCCGAACTCCATCTGCAGACACGGACGGAGGCCACCCTGGAGCGGGTCGCAGAGACCCACCACGTGCCGGCCGTGCGGCGCCACAGAGACCTCGACTCACTGATCTCCGCAGGCCTCGACGCCGCGTTCGTGCATGCGCCGACCGCCGCCCACGCCGAGATCGTCACCCGGCTCCTCCAGGCCGGGGTGGCGACCTATGTCGACAAGCCCCTGGCGTACGAGTACGCCGAATCCGAGCGGCTCGTGGAGCTGGCCGAGGACCGCGCGGTGAGCCTGGCCGTCGGCTTCAACCGCCGCCTGGCACCCAGCTATGCGCAGTGCCTGGACCACCCGCGCGAACTCATCCTCATGCAGAAGAACCGGCTCGGACTGCCCGAGGACCCGCGCACCCTCGTCCTGGACGACTTCATCCACGTCGTCGACACCCTCCGCTTCCTTCTGCCGGGAGAGGTGGAGCACACGGACGTACGGGCCCGGATCCGCGACGGACTCATGGAGCACGTGGTGCTCCAGCTCTCCGGCGACGGATTCACCGCCATCGGGATGATGAACCGGATGAACGGTTCCACCGAGGAGATCCTCGAGGTGTCGGGCCAGGACACCAAGCGTCAGGTCCTCAACCTCGCGGACGTCGTGGACCACAAGGGCCAGCCCACGGTCCGGCGACGCGGGGACTGGGTGCCGGTGGCCCGCCAGCGCGGCATCGAACAGGCCGTCCTCGCCTTCCTCGACGCCGTACGAGCGGGCAAGCAGCTCAGCGCCCGGGACGCTCTTTCGACCCACGAGCTGTGCGAGCGCGTCGTGCGCGAGGCTCTGACGCAGGCCTCCTGAGCGCGCCCATGCCCTCGGCGGCGCACAGTACGGCGAGCACGGTCAGGGCGCCGTACAGCGGCCAGTCGCCGAACCGCGCGTAGCCCGTGGTCGTCCGCGCGAGGGGCACGTCGTAGACGGCCGCCGCGCTGCGGTCGGTGTCCAGCGTCGTACCGATCCGGCGCCCGTCGGGGCCGTACACGGCGCTCACGCCGGTCAGCGTGGCGTGCACCATCGGACGGCCGGACTCCGCCGCGCGCAGCGCCGCGAGCGAGGCGTGCTGGGCGGGCGCCCAGCTGTGCTGGAAGGTCGAGGTCGCCGACTGGGCGATCAGCAGGTCCGCGCCGTCGCGGGTCAGGCGGCGGGACATGTCGGGGAAGGCCGACTCGAAACAGACCAGCGGCCCGATCCGCAGCGCCGCGTCGGCTCCGTCGGCCGGAAGGCTCATCACCACGGGCTCGGTGCCACGCCGCCGGTCCTCGCCCGCCGCCTTGCCGACCGATGTCGCCCAGCCCAGGACCGGTCGCAGCGGGATGTACTCGCCGAACGGCACGAGCCGCATCTTGTCGTAACGGTCGCCGGTGGGGCCCTGCTCACCGATCAGCACGGCGCTCTTGAAGATGCCCGGCCGGTCGGAGCGGCGGGCGTCCACATTGACGAGGATGGGCGCGTCCACCGCACGGGAGAGGGCGGTCAACCGGGCGGTGAGGTCGGGGCGGGTCGCCAGATCGGCGCCCACGCTGCTCTCGCCCCAGACGACCAGATCCAGGTCCTGGCCGACCAGTTCACGCGTCAGCTCCTCGCCCCGCGCGAACCGCCGCTCCGCCCCACCGGATCCGTCGAACACCCCCGGCTGGACGACGGCGATCCGCGCGGTCCCCTGCTCCCGCGGTGGCCCGGTACCCCACCAGACCACGCCCACGGTGAGCGCGCACACCACAAGTCCCACCAGGGCTGCCATCCGAACGGCGGCGGCCGACACCACGAGAAGCGCCACGGCCGTGTTGACCGCCACCACCAGCAGGGAGACGAGCCAGACGCCCCCGACGGAGGCCAGCCGCAGCGCCGGCGCGACCTCCCACTGACTCGCGCCCAACAGACCCCACGGCCCGCCCAAGGCCTCCCAGGAACGGACCAGTTCGATCAGCAGCCAGCCGGACGGGACGACCAGGAGCGCGGCGGCGGCCCGCGTACCGGACGGCCCGTCCCCGAGCATCGCCCGCACCAGCCAACCCCAGGGCACCCACAACAGACCGAGCAGCGCGGCCAGTACGAGAAGGAAGACGTGCAGGCTCGGCATCAGCCAGTGGTGCATCGCCACCATGAAGCCCATACCGCCCAGCCAGCCCTCCAGGGCGGCACGGCGCGCGGTGGGCGCGGTACGGAGCAGCAGCAGCCACGGGATGAGGGCGACGTAGGCGAACCACCAGAGGGCGGGCGCCGGGAAGGCGAGCGCGGGCAGGGCGCCCGCGACGACCGCGAGCGCGCCGCGGGCGCCACGATGCGGTGTCTGCGGGGTGCGGGACCGGGCGCCCTCGGACGGCCCGTCCCCTGCGGGGGCTCCGGCCTCCGCGCCTGCCCCGTCCTCGGCTGCCGTACGTGTCCGGCGCGGGCGCCGGGAACCGGCACCGGGCCCGTGCTCCGCGCCGGCGCCGCGCCGGCCGAACGCAATTCCCACGCAGCGCCTCCAGGTGTCGCCTCCAGTGTGCGCCGCGCACCCCCGGCCCCGCCCCTAGGCGCGACGCCACTTCTCCCGTACGACGACCGAGTGGAGCCGCCATCCGGCGTCCGTCCGGAGCAGGGAGAACGTGTAACGGCCGCCGCAGACGAAGTCCTCGCCCGACTCGAAGCGCATCGGGTTCACATAGTCGGCACGGACCTCGGCCGAGTCCCCCGAGTAGCCGCCGAGGTCCTGAATGGTCACCCGGCGATTCACGATCAGGTGCTGGCGTACCGGGAAGAGCCGCATCGTCTCCTCGAGCCAGTCGGCGACCTCGGCCGCCGGGCCCTCGACACCGCCGGAATCGCGGTAGTCGGCCCTGCCGTCGCGCGTGAACAGCGCCCGGTAGCCCGTCCAGTCGGAGTCGTCCACGGCCACCGCGTACCCGGTGACGAGGTCGTCGATGGCAAGCCGGTCCATCACGGTCGCGAGATCCACGCGCTGTGTCATCGGCACAGTGTCGGGCAGGGGGAGGCGCGGGGCCAAGAGCCGTGCGGCGAGGGCGTGGTCGGATCCCGGTCATACTTTGCGTCATGCGCATCGACATCGATCCCGCCCTGAGCGACCGGAACACCTTCTACCGACTGCTCACCGCCACCGTCGTGCCCCGGCCCATCGCCTGGATCTCCACGACCTCGGCCGACGGGACCGATAATCTGGCCCCGCACTCCTTCTTCACGATCTCGTCGGTGACTCCGCCGGTGGTCCAGTTCACCTCGGTGGGCCGCAAGGACTCGCTGCGCAACATCGAGGACACCGGGGCCTTCGTGGTGAACTTCGCGCCCGAGCCGCTCTTCGAGCAGATCAACGCCACGGCGACGGACTTTCCGCGCGGGGTGAGCGAGTTCGACGCCTGTGGCGTGGAACGCGAGCCGAGCCTGCGGGTCAAGCCGCCGCGGGTGGCACACGCGCCGGTGGCGCTGGAGTGCGAGCTGCACAGCACCCTGCGGATCGGGGACTCGACCGTCGTCTTCGGGCGGGTGGTGCACGCGGCCGTGGACGAGGCCGTGATGGTGGACGGCCACCCCGAGATCACGCTCATGCGCCCGCTGACCCGGCTCGGCCGGAACGAGTGGGGGACCCTCGGCGGAATCCAGGAGATCGCCCGGGTCCCGTACGACTCCCGGGCGTGACGAGAGGGGTGCGCGGCGCTTCCTAGGCGGCCTCCCACCGGTGGGGACGGCCGCCGCGCCACTCCACCAGATGCGGATCGTCGAGGATCATGTCGGCGTCCTCGAGTCCGGCTCGGCGCAGGAACTCGACGAGGTCGGTGTCGTTGTGCGCAAGGCCCACGATCTGCCCGCGGACGGTGACGCGCCGCCCGCCGCCGGGGGAGGGGCGGTGGATGACGATGGGTGCTTGCCAGGCCATGGTTCCAGGGTGCGACGAGCCCCCGGATCCCGCCCGGCGGATCCCGCCGGGCGGTGGAGAGACCCGGTCCGTGGAGAGACCCGGAACCGGTTCACACGGGGTGTGAACGGAACGCGTCGACACGGCGGGTGCACACGCTCGCCGCTCTCCCCTCCGCGGCGGGAGGATCGTCGCGTCCCTTCGGTAGGGGCGCACCAGAGAAGAGCCGCCGGAAACCCCCCGAGTCCGGCGACCCGTCCCGATCGGCGCGGAACCCGGTCCCCACCCGAACGGACATGAGCCCGTCCGCGCGCCGGCGGTCGATCGACCACCGGCGCCCGCGGACGGGCTCCGGTCTGTGCGAGGCCTGAGGTCAGTGGCCGGACTCGCCCGCGTGGGGGCTCAGGACGTCCGTGCCGACGAGGATGAACAGGACGATGCCGAGCAGGATCCGGTAGATCACGAACGGCATGAAGCTCTTCGTCGTGATGAACTTCATGAACCAGGCGATCACCGCGTATCCGACCACGAACGCGATGATCGTCGCGAAGATCGTCGGACCCCAGGACACATGGCCCTCGCCGGCGTCCTTCAGCTCGTAGGCGCCCGAGGCGAGCACCGCCGGGATGGCCAGCAGGAACGAGTACCGGGCCGCCGCCTCGCGCGTGTAGCCCATGAGCAGACCGCCGGAGATCGTCGCGCCGGAGCGGGAGACGCCGGGGATCAGGGCCATCGCCTGGCAGACTCCGAAGATCAGGCCGTCCTTCACTCCGAGGTCCTTGAGCGTCTTGCGCTCGCGGACGACGCGGTGCCGCCCGCCGATCTCGTCGCGGGCGGCGAGGCGGTCGGCGACGCCGAGGACGATGCCCATCACGATGAGGGTCGTGGCGATCAGCCGAAGATCACGGAACGGGCCCTCGATCTGGTCCTTGAGCGTCACGCCCAGCACACCGATCGGGATCGAGCCGACGATGACCAGCCAGCCCATCTGGGCGTCGTGGTCGCTGCGCATGGACTTGTCCCGCAGCGAGCGGAACCAGGCGGAGACGATCCGCGCGATGTCCTTGCGGAAGTAGATCAGGACGGCCGTCTCCGTGCCGATCTGGGTGATCGCGGTGAAGGCCGCGCCGGGGTCCTCCCAGCCGGCGAAGGCTGCGGTGAGGCGGAGGTGCGCGCTGGAGGAGATGGGAAGGAACTCCGTCAGCCCCTGGACGAGTCCGAGGATGAATGATTCGAACCAACTCATGGGGCTAGGGCCGTCCCGAATGTGCTCGTGCGGTCAGAAAGGGCGGTCGGATCGGAGATCGACCGCCGGTCGCTGCGCAGCGTACCGTCCCCAGATGAAGGCCCCGATCTCAGGTCTCCACGGGGCCGGTCGTCGTCCATCCCGGGGTTCGCACATGGTGGGTCAGGCTCGCCGCGTCCGCCTCGTCACCGCAGCAGGCGCACACGACCCGGGGGCTGAGGACCTCGCCGCAGCTGTGCTCCAGGACCACCGGACGGTCCTTCTCGTTCAGATGGCGATCGCCCCAGGCCATGAGCGTGAGCAGCACCGGCTGCAGCTCCTGGCCGGCCGGAGTGGCCCGGTACTCGAAGCGCCGCGGACGTTCGCTGTACGGCACCTTCTCCAGGATTCCGGCCTCCACCAGCCGCTTCAGACGGGCGGTGAGGATGTCGCGCGGGGCGCCGGTGTTCCGCGCGATCCGGTCGAAGCGGCGGACGCCGAGCGAGATCTCGCGCAGGACGAGCAGCGAGTACTTCTCGCCGACGAGGGTGAGGGCGTCGGCGATCGAGCAGGGGCGGGGGGCTGCCTTCATGGGCTCAGCCTAAGGCAGGCCGAGGAGAGGGTTTGAGAATCCAACCGACTGGGTTATGTTACTGCCAAGTTTTGGGTCCAGTTTTCCAACTCACCAGGTGATCGAGGAGCCGTCATCATGCGCGACGCCGTCATCGTCGAAGCAGTCCGCACGCCCATGGGCAGGGGAAAGGCGCACGGCGCCCTGGCCGAGGTCCACCCCGTCGCCCTGCTCTCCCACACCCTCGGCGCGCTGATCGAACGCACCGGCATCGACCCCGCCTCCGTCGACGACGTCATCGGGGGAACGGTCGACCAGGTCGGCGAGCAGGCCATGAACACCACCCGCTACGCCTGGCTGGGCGCGGGCTTCCCCGATTCCGTGCCCGCCACCACCGTCGACCGGCAGTGCGGCTCCTCCCAGCAGGCCGTGCACTTCGCGGCCCAGGGCGTGCTCTCGGGGGCGTACGACATCGCCGTCGCCTGCGGGGTCGAGTCCATGAGCCGCGTCCCGATGTGGTCGAACGTGCCGCCGGGAGCGGACCCCTTCGGCCCAGGGGTCGCCGAGCGGTACCCCGAGGGTCTGGTTCCGCAGGGCATCAGCGCGGAGCTGATCGCCGCGAAGTGGTCGATCGGGCGCGAGGCGATGGACGAGTTCGCCGCCGCCTCGCACACGAAGGCCGCCCGGAGCTGGGAGGCCGGGCTCTTCGACGCCGAGGTCGTCCCGTACGGAGACGTCCGCCGCGACGAGTCGGTGCGGCCCACGACCACTCCCGAGATCCTGGCCGGGCTCCGGCCCGCGTTCCAGGACCCGGTCTTCGCCGAGCGATTCCCGCAGATCGACTGGTCGGTGACGGCGGGCAACAGCAGCCCGACCAACGACGGCGCCTCCGCCGTGCTCGTGATGGCGGCGGACACCGCGGAGCGGCTCGGGCTCCGCCCGCTGGCCCGGCTGCACAGCTTCGCGGTGACCGGCTCCGACCCGCTGCTGATGCTGACAGGCGTGATCCCGGCGACGGAGAAGGTGCTGCGCAGGGCCGGGCTCGGCCTCGACGACATCGATCTCTTCGAGATCAACGAGGCGTTCGCCAGCGTCGTGCTCGCCTGGCAGCAGGAGACCGGCGCCGACCCGGCCAAGGTCAACGTCCACGGCGGCGCCATCGCGCTCGGCCACCCCCTCGGCGCCAGCGGCACCCGGCTGACGACCACCCTGGTCCACGCCCTGCGAGCCCGTGGCGCCCGGTACGGCCTCCAGGCGATGTGCGAGGCGGGCGGCCTGGCGAACGCGATGATCGTCGAGGCGCTCTGAGGGGCCTCGCTGCGGGCGCACGGGCGGGCCGTCTCCCACGGGCCGGCGAGGCACGCCGGCGCCCCGGGTCCGGCGGAGCGCGATGGCGCCTTGGGGCAGGCGTCCACGCGGGCCGGCGAGGCGCGCCGGCGCCTTGGGCCGGACGTCCGCGTGGGGCCGGCGGCTACGCCGCGCCGTGCGCGGTCGGTCGGGCGCGTCGGGGCATGGCGTCCCTGCGTCCTCGTGGGGTCAGGCGTTGCCTCGCCGCGGCCCGGCCGGGGCCCGTCGGAGCCTTACGGCATCCCCGTCGGAGCCCTACGGCATCCCCGTCCGCGCCCTATCCCTCTCGCGAAGCCCCCACGCCCGCCAGCGGGCGGGGCTCGGTCGGCCGGGTCGGTTCGGTCGGTTCGGCCGGGGCCGTCCGCAGGCCGTGGCGCTTGCGCCAGGCGACGGTCGCCGCGGCGAGGCCGGACACGACGATGAAGCCCATCGAGATCAGAAAGGCGGGCGAGGTCGGCGAGGCGGCCTCGCTGCCCGCCACCACGTACGCGGCTGTGTTGGGGATCGTGCCGATCGCCGTCGCCAGGAGAAACGGCGCGTACCCCATCCGGGAGACCGCCGCGCAGTAGTTGGCGGCGGCGAACGGCACCCCGGGGAAGAGCCGGATCGCCAGCATCGAGCGGAAGCCGTGCCGGCTCAATTGCCCGTCCGCCGCCTTCAGCCAGCGCCCCCGCAGCAGCGGACGCAGCGCGCCCTGCCCCAGAACGCGCCCCAGGGTGAACGAGATTCCCGCCCCCAGGACCGTCCCGGCCACCGCCGCCGCCAGTCCCGCCTGGGTGCCGAAGACGGCGCCCGCCGCCAGGTTCAGGATCGGCCGCGGTACGAAGGCGGCCGTGCACGCCCCGTAGGCGAGTCCGAACACCACCACCGCGCCCGCGCCGCTCATCTGCGGCGGCCAGCCCGCCGACAGCAGCCGCTGGGGCTCGTACAGCACCACGGTCGTCGCCGCGGCGGCGAGGAGCACCGCGAGCAGGGACAGCCGCGACCAGGGCGACAGCAGAGCCCGGGAGCAGCGCAGTGCGAGGGAGCCCGGCGGCTGGGTGACGGGGTCGAGCATCCGGGGAGAGTAACCGACGGACACATGTGATCGCCGTAATGTCCGTCATCGACCGTACTCTGGGCCGCATGACGACCGCCGTGCCCGCTGGGCCCGCCGTGCCCGACAGCGCTCTCGCCGACAGCGTGCTCGCCCGCCTCACCGAGGTCTATCCGGCGGCCGGCGATCCCTTCCGGGCGCAGGAGATGGTCGCGTACATGAAGGGCGTCGCCCCCTTCCTGGGCATCCGCACCCCCGAGCGTCGCGCCCTGTCCCGTACGGTCCTCGACGGCACCCCGCGCCCCGACGAGGCCGACTGCGCCGCCGTCGCGCTGCGCTGCTTCGCGCTCCCCGAGCGCGAGTACCACTACTTCGCCGTCGACTACCTGCGCCGTCACGTCAAGCGCTGCTCCTCCGGCTTCCTGCCCGTCGCCCTGCGGCTCGTCACCACCGAATCCTGGTGGGACACCGTCGACCATCTCGCCGCCCATGTCGTCGGTGGGCTCGTCGCGGCCGATCCGGCGCTCGCCGCGCGGATGGACGAGTGGATCGAGGACGACGACCTGTGGGTGGCGCGCACCGCGCTGCTGCACCAACTCACGTTCAAGGGCGGGACGGACACCGAGCGGCTGTTCGCGTACTGCCTGCGCCGGGCCGGCGACACCGACTTCTTCCTCCGCAAGGCGATCGGCTGGTCCCTGCGCGAGTACGCGAAGACCGGCCCCGACGAGGTCCGCGCGTTCGTCGAGGAGAACCGGGACCGCCTCGCCCCGCTCTCCGTACGCGAGGCGCTCAAGCACCTCTGAACTCGCCTGCGGCAGAAAATCGGTCGACGGCGACCGGCCGTCCCGGGATGATCGTGGACATGTTCCGGTACGCCTTCCTCGAAGCACGGCCCGCAGTCGCGGCCGCGCCGAAGGCTGCCGTCGCGCCCGTCGCCGCCGCTGCGTTCGCAGCCGCCGCGCTCGCGGCCGTCGCACTCGACGGCGCCCGAAGCTGACCCTCCCCGGCTCGTCCGGCGGACCCCACAGGGGGAGGGTCGGTCCGGCCCCGGGGTCCCCTCACACGCTTCGAGCTCAAGGAACGAGCGAACCATGTCCAAGACGGCTTACGTGCGCACCAAGCCGCACCTCAACATCGGCACCATGGGCCACGTCGACCACGGCAAGACCACCCTGACCGCCGCCATCACCAAGGTCCTCAGCGAGCGCGGGACCGGCACCTTCGTGCCGTTCGACCGCATCGACCGCGCGCCCGAGGAGGCCCAGCGCGGCATCACCATCAACATCGCGCACGTCGAGTACGAGACCGACACCCGCCACTACGCCCATGTCGACATGCCAGGCCACGCCGACTACGTCAAGAACATGGTCACCGGCGCCGCCCAGCTGGACGGGGCCATCCTCGTCGTCTCCGCGCTCGACGGGATCATGCCGCAGACGGCCGAGCACGTCCTGCTCGCCCGTCAGGTCGGCGTGGACCACATCGTGGTCGCGCTCAACAAGGCCGACGCGGGCGACGACGAGCTGACCGACCTGGTCGAGCTGGAGGTACGGGAGCTGCTGACCGCGCACGGCTACGGCGGCGACTCCGTCCCCGTCGTCCGGGTGTCGGGGCTCAAGGCCCTTGAGGGCGACCCGCGTTGGACGGCGGCGATCGAGGCGCTGCTCGACGCGGTGGACACCTATGTGCCCATGCCCGTGCGGTACGTGGACGCGCCGTTCCTGATGTCCGTCGAGAACGTCCTCACCATCACCGGCCGCGGCACCGTCGTCACGGGCGCCGTCGAGCGCGGGACGGTGCGGGTCGGCGACCGCGTGGAGGTGCTGGGCGCGGAGACCGAGACGGTCGTCACCGGGGTCGAGACCTTCGGCAAGCCGATGGAGTCGGCCGAGGCCGGCGACAACGTCGCGCTGCTGCTGCGTGGTGTCGCCCGTGACGCGGTCCGCCGCGGGCATGTGGTGGCGGCGCCGGGCAGCGTCGTACCGAGTCGGCGGTTCACCGCGCAGGTCTACGTCCTGTCGGGCAAGGAGGGTGGTCGCACCACCCCCGTCTCGACCGGCTACCGGCCGCAGTTCTACATCCGGACCGCCGACGTCGTCGGCGACGTCGACCTCGGCGAGACGGCGGTCGCGCGCCCGGGCGACACGGTCACCATGACCGTCGAACTCGGCCGTGACGTCCCGCTGGAGGCGGGACTCGGCTTCGCGATCCGTGAGGGCGGCCGTACGGTCGGCGCCGGCACGGTCACGAACGTCGGCTGAGCGCCCGGTCGGGTAGAGGCCTGCATTCCGCACCCCGCGGAATGCAGGCCCAACTCCCTTTGCCACACTCGGATCATGACGAGGACGGCACTGGTTCTGGGTTCGGGCGGAATGACGGGTGCGGGCTGGGCGACGGGCGTGCTGCACGGCCTGGCGGAAGCAGGGACCGACCTGTCCACCGCGGATCTGATCATCGGCAGCTCGGCGGGCGCGGTCGTCGCCACCCAGCTCGCCTCCGGCACGTCCACCGTCACGGAGCTGTACGAGAGCCAGCTGGACGACGGTCCCGGGGAGCCCGCCGGCCGCCTCGGCGCCGGAACGATCCTCCGCTACGCGATCGCCGTCCTGACCTCCCGTACCCCGGAGGCGTACGGGCGCAAGCTCGGCCGGCTTGCGCTCGGAGCCACGACGGTCGACGAGGCCACCCGCCGTGCCACCGTCGCCCGCCGTCTCGCTCCGGTGGACCGGTGGCCGGAGCGTCGGCTGCTCGTCACGGCCGTCGACGCGCTGACCGGCGAGCTCAGGACGTACGACAAGGACAGCGGCGCCGCGCTCCTCGACGCCGTCACCGCGAGCTGCGCCATTCCGGGGCTCTGGCCGCCCGCCACCATCGACGGACGTCGCTGGATCGACGGTGGAGTGCACTCCACCGCCAACGCGCATCTCGCCGCCGGGTACGACAGCGTCGTCGTCATCGCGCCCAATGGATCCGGCAGCAAGGTCATCGACTCCCCGGCCCGGCAAGGCGCGGCACTCGCAGCGGCGGGCGCCCGGGTCGAGGTCGTCACCCCGGACGCGGACTCCAAGACGGCCTTCGGCCGCAACCCCCTCGACCCGAGCCGCCGGGGCCCCGCGGCCCGCGCCGGACGGGCCCAGGCCGCGGCCCATGCGGAGGCGGTCCGGGCCCTGTGGGCACAATGAGAGCGTGAACGAGCAGATACCCGTCATCCGGGACGTCGACCGGGGAACCGCCAAGCTGATGCCCGACGTCGACCGGGACCGGGCCTGGCTGCTCACCGTCGACGGCGCACCGCAGTCCTATGTGGACCTCGACGAGCCGACCCATCTCGAGTTCGAGTACGCCCGTCGGCTCGCCCATGTCGTCGACAGCTTCGCCGACGAGGGTGCCCCTCTCGCCGTCCTGCACCTCGGCGGCGGGGCGCTCACCCTGCCCCGCTACGTGGCCGCGACCCGCCCCGGCTCCCGTCAGGACGTGGTCGAGGCCGACCGGGGACTGCTCGACCTGGTGACGGAGCACCTCCCGCTGCCCGACGGCGCGGGGGTCGCCCTGCACGCCGCGGACGCCCGGGGCTGGCTGGAAGCCGCGCCCGACGCCTCCGTGGACGTGCTGATCGCCGATGTCTTCGGCGGCTCGCGGGTACCCGCCCATCTGACCTCCGTCGAGTACGCGCGGGAGGCCCGGCGGGTGCTGCGGCCGGGCGGTGTCTACGCGGCCAACCTCGCCGACGGTTCGCCGTTCGCCTTCCTCCGCTCCCAGCTGGCGACCTTCGCGGGGGTCTTCACGGAGCTGGCCCTGATCGCCGAGCCGGCGGTGCTGCGCGGCCGTCGCTTCGGCAACGCGGTCCTCGTCGCCTCCGACCACGAGATCGACACGGCCCGTCTGGCCCGGCGCGCGGCCGGGGACGCCTTCCCCGCGCGCGTGGAGTACGGAGCCACCCTGACCCGCTTCACGGGGTCCGCCCGCCCCGTGACCGACACGGACGCGGTGCCGTCCCCCGTCCCGCCGGACGGATCCTTCAGTATCGGCTGACGCCTCCCGAGAGCGTCAGGAGCCCGGGTGCGCCGTCGGGGTCGCCGCGACCGTGTTCGGTGCGGCGGTCTTCGCGGGGGCGGCGGAACCGCCCACCTCCTTCGTACGGCGCCTCAGGTTCCGTACGTCGGGGACCAGCAGGACCAGGGCCGTCACCACCACGATCAGCGTCGCCGAGCCCCACAGCGCCTCGCTGCGGCCGAAGAGTGTCTCTGCCGGGCCCGCGAGCGCCGTGGACAGAGGCAGCATGGCTGTCGAGCCGAACCAGTCGTACGCGGACACCCGCGACAGCTTGTCCTCCGGGATCTCCTGGTGCAGCGTCGTCATCCACGCCACGCCGAACATCTCGATCGCCACACCGCTGACGAACATCGCGGCCGAGAGACCCACCACGTCGAGCGGGACCGCGAGCGCCGCCGACGGCAGGGCGATCGGGAAGACGCCCAGGGTGCCCACGAGCAGCATCCGGCGGGGTTTCCAGCGCATCATCAGCAGCGCGCCGGCGAGCGTGCCCACGCCGAAGAAGGCCAGGGCGATTCCCCAGGGCCTGGCACCGCCGAGCTGGTCCCGGGCCACCAGCGGCCCGTAGACGGACTCTGCCGCGCCGACGAGCGCCACGACGATGGAGAACTGGGCCACGATGGACCACAGCCAGGGCCGTCCGATGAACTCGTGCCAGCCCTCGCGCAGATCGGCGAGCAGGCCGCCTCCCGCCTCGCGCTTCGCGATGTGGCTGACGTCGAGGAAGGCGCGCATCGCGCCGGCGACCGCGAAGGCCGCCGCGTCGATCGCGAGGACCCAGCCGGGGCCGACAGCGGCGATCATCGCGCCGCCGAGCGCCGCGCCGCCGATGCCGGCGCCGTGCATCGCCATCCGGAACAGGGCGAAGGCACGACTGACCTGCTCGCCGCTGACGCTGGACATCAACATGCCCTCGGCCGCCGGGTTGAAGAACGCCTGGCCCGTTCCGCACAGCGCGGTCAGCACCATCATCTGCCACAGCTGCGGGTCGCCCGTGAGGACGAGCACGGCGAAGACGCCCTGGGAGACGAAGTTGAGGCCGTTGGCTGCGACCATCACCCGGTGCCGGGGTATCCGGTCCGCGACCGCGCCGCCGATGAGCAGGAACAGCACGAGCGGGACGATCCGGGCCGCCGCCACCAGGCCCACGTCACCGCCGTCCCCGCCGGACTCCAACACGGCGAACGCCGTCGCGATCAGAGCACCGTGGGTGCCCAGGTTGGTGACCATCGCGGCGGCGGTCAGCAGCAGATAGTTGCGCCCCGCCCACTCGGGACGGCGGGAGAGCAGCGGGGGGCGGGGGGAGGCGGCGGGAGTTCTCACCCCGGGACTATCCCCGTCGCCGCCGCCTCCTGCCAAACCGATATCCGGACGACCTCGCCCGGTACGGCCTCCGTCAGGACGAGGCCGGGGCCAGTCGCACCGTCGAGAGGATCTGCTGGATCGTCGCGTCCGGCAGCTCGTCCTTGACCCCGTCGGCCGCGTAGAGCACGAACGACGAGAAGTCACCGGCGGAGTTCTTGAAGGAGAACGCGATGGACTTGCCGTCCGACTCGCACTTGTTCCGCTTCTTGATCCCCGGGGCGGTGGCCGTCGACATGCTGCCGACGAGCCCGGACTTGGTGGTGAACGGCACAGCCTTGGTGATCTTGATGGTGCCCTTGGGCATGTGCTGGGCGTAGCCCGCCCACACCCAGTTGCCGGCCTCGTTGAACGCCGCTTCCTCGGTGTTCTTCGCGCCCTGGCCGCCCTTGGTGCCGGCGGTGCTCAGGCCCCAGGTCTCTTCGGTGCCGTTCTTGTCGGTGTCGAACGTGCACCACTTGCTCTTGAAGCGCGCGGGCGCGGACATGGTGACGACCGGCGAGCCGTCGCCCTTCTTCTCGTCCTCGAAGAAGGTGATCGAGCCGGGCTTCAGCAGCTCCCACTCCGGCGGCACGTCGAAGAGCGTGCCGTACTTGGGATTGTGGACGACCTTCCAGCCCGGGATCGTCGGCTGCTGCTGGGCGTCGTCGCGCGGGTTGTCGATCGGAGGCGACGACTGCTGGTTGCTGGGGGCCGACGAGGACGAGGGCTTCGGGTCGCCGCCGGCGTCGGTCTTCTTCTCGTCGTCCTTGCCGAGGACCAGGAACCCCGTGACACCGGCGGCGACGACCACGGCGGTCGCGGCGACGATGGCGATGATCGTCGTCTGCTTCTTCTTGCCGTCACCGGGACCGCCGGGCTGCGGCGGCGCGCCCGGCACCTGGTACTGCGGCACGGTCGGCTGCTGGTACGGGTTGGGCTGCTGGTACCCGGGCTGGGCCGGCTGCGTCGGCGGCTGCTGCGGATAGCCGGGCTGCGTCGGTGGCTGCTGCGGGTATCCGGGCTGCTGTTGATACCCCGGCTGCTGATAGGGGTTCGGCTGCTGGTAACCCGACTGCTGGTACGGGTTCTGACTCTGGTCCTGCGGGTTCTGCTCGCCCCCGGGCGGCTGCTGTCCTGGCCACATGGCCAGTAACCATAGAGGTGTGGCGGGAACCCTGCTACGCCCGCCCCCATGCGGGTGCGCGGAGGCGGGGATGGCCTTCTCTGCTACTCGCGGGTAACATCGCGCCATGAGCGCAGACCAGATGTCCGTCGGCGAGATGCTCGCCGCCACGGTTCCCATGGCCAGGACCCTCAACCTCGAGTTCCTGGAGACCACTTCCGAGCGAGCCGTCGTCCGCCTGCCGGACCAGGCCGACTACCACAACCACGTCGGCGGCCCGCACGCCGGAGCCATGTTCACGCTGGCCGAGTCCGCCAGCGGCGCGATCGTCCTGGCCGCCTTCGGCGACCAGCTGAGCCGCGCGGTGCCGCTCGCGGTCACCGCCGAGATCGGCTACAAGAAGCTCGCGATGGGCGTCGTCACGGCCACCGCCACCCTCGGCCGCCCGGCCGCCGACGTCGTCGCCGAGCTCGACGCCGGCGCGCGCCCGGAGTTCCCCGTCCACATCGCGATCACGCGCGAGGACGGTGCCGTGACCGGCGAGATGACGGTCGTCTGGACCCTGCGCCCGAACGCCTGACATATCGCCGCGAGCCGCCCCCGCACGCCAATTCGGGTGCGGGGGCGGCCGCGTCGGCCGGAATGCGGCGAAAAAATGACAAGCTGTCACGCATAGTGCGCTCACCGCGTATACGCGGCATCCGCCTCCGTGCGAAGGAGCAGCGCATTGTCAGACGCCGATTCCCGTGAGCCGACACCGCCGTCCCACGGCCCCGAGGCCGACCCGTCCCCCGAAGCGGGCGCGCGTCGCGCACGCTCCGGACCGGCACGGGCCCATGCCGAGGGACGTCTGCCGCGCAGGACCGCCCTGTGGCTGCTCGGCGGGGCCGTCGCGGCCGCTGCCGCCGTGGCCGTACCAGCACATGCGAAGCCGGCACACGCGAACCAGGCGCGACCCAACCCGGAACGACCGAACCCGGCGCGCCGCCGGGTCGACCGGGTCGACGAACTCCTCGCGGCGCTCACGCTCGAGGAGAAGGTCTCCCTGCTGCACGGCGCCGCCGACCCGAAGGGCCTCGGCCAGGCCGGATACGTACCCGGTGTGGCGCGGCTCGGCCTGCCGCCGTTGCGGCTCGCCGACGGCCCGGCAGGGGTGCGCGTGAAGCTCGCCGCCACCGCTCTGCCCGCGCCCGTCATGCTCGCCGCCGCGTTCGACCCCGACCTCGCCCGCGCCTACGGCGGGGTGATCGGCCGTGAGGGGCGCGCGCTCGGCCAGGACGTGCTGCTCTCCCCGATGGTCAACCTGATCCGCACGCCGTACGCGGGACGGAACTTCGAGACCTTCTCCGAGGACCCGCTGCTCTCCGCAGACCTCGTCGCCGAGGAGATCCGCGGCATCCAGGGCGAGGGCCTGATCGCCACGGTCAAGCACTTCGCCCTCAACAACCAGGAGAAGGACCGGACGACCCTCGACGTACGGGCCGACGAGCAGACCCTCCACGAGACCGAGCTGCGCGGCTTCGAGGCCGCCGTGGCCGCCGGCGTGGGGTCCGTCATGGCCGCGTACAACAAGGTCGACGGTGTGTACTCCACCGAGAACGCGGCACTCCTGACCGATGTGCTGCGCACCCGCTGGGGCTTCGACGGCTGGGTGATGAGCGACTGGGGCGCCACGCACAGCACCGCGCCCGCCCTCGAAGCCGGCCTCGACATGGAGATGCCGAGGGGCGCGCGCTACGGCGACGCGCTCAGGACGGCGGTGCGGGACGGACTTGTGACCGAGGCGACCGTCGACCGGGCCGTGCGCCGCATCCTGTCCGTACGGGCGCGGTTCGGGCTCCTCGACGATGCCACCAGGCCGGACCGGGACGCGGAGGCGGGCGCCGCCGTCGCCCTGCGCGTCGCCACAGCCGGAGCCACCCTGCTGCGCAACAAGGGCGGGATGCTGCCGCTCACCGGCCCCGCCGCCCGCTCGCTCGCCGTGATCGGCCCCACCGGCACGCTCCCCTTCGTCAGCGGCGGCGGCAGCGCCTTCGTGGTCCCCGACTCCGCCGCTCGCCCCCTCGACGCCATCCGGGACCGGGCCGGCGCCGGCGCCACCGTCACCCATGCCCTCGGCGAGGATCTCTTCGGCCGGCCGCTGCCCGCCACGGAGCCCCCGACCGACCTGGAGAACCGCACCGTCGCCGCCAAGGCCACCTGGACCTACGAGGGCACCCTCACCGTCCCCGAGACCGACCGCTGGACCTTCCATCTCCACCACAGCGGCGCCCGGCCCCTCGTCACCCTGGACTCCACCGAGCTCTTCCCCGTCGTCCCGGGCGCCCCCGAGCAGCTCCCGGGAGGACTGCTGAGCCGCGCTCCGGACGGTCTCTCCGTCCGCCGCGACACCGTCGAGCTCACCGCGGGCACCCACCGTCTGACCGTCACCGCCCGCGGCGGGGCGGCCGGCCAGGTCCTCCGGCTCCGTGCGATCAGCGACTCCCAGCGGGAGGAGGACTTCGAGGAGGCCGTCGGTGCGGCCCGCGCCGCGCGGAGCGTCGTGTTCTTCGCGTACGAGGACGCCACCGAGGGCCAGGACCGCACGAGCCTGGCGCTCCCCGGCAACCAGGAGACCCTGATCGACGCGGTGACCGCCGCCAACCCCCGTACGACCGTCGTCCTCAACACCTCGTCCGCCGTCACCATGCCCTGGCTGGAGAGCAGCGCCGCCGTGCTGCAGATGTACTACCCCGGCCAGGAGGGCGCCGCCGCGACCACGGCCGTCCTCTTCGGCGACGCCGACCCCGGCGGACGGCTCACCCAGACCTTCCCCGCCGCCGAGGACCGGCACCCCACGGCGGGCGACCCGCTCCGCTACCCGGGGCGGGACGGGATCCAGGAGTACAGCGAGGGCGTCCACGTCGGCCACCGCTGGTACGACGCCAAGAAGGTGGAGCCGCTGTTCCCCTTCGGGCACGGGCTCTCGTACACCACGTTCGGTTACGACGGCCTGACGGTCGAGTCCGCCGACGACGGCGGACTCGCGGTCACCTTCACGGTGCGGAACACCGGCGGCCGGGCCGGGATCGAGGTGGCCCAGGTCTATCTCGGCCCGTCGCCCCACCTGGCCGCGCTCGGCGTCGACCAGCCGCGCCGGCTCCTGGCCGGGTACCGGCGCCTGGAGCTGGCGCCGGGCGAGCGGCGCCGTGTGACCGTGTCCATTGCCGCCCGCACCCTCTCCTCCTGGGACATCGCACGGCACGGCTGGGTGCTCGGGACGGGTCGGCGCCCGGTCGTCGTGGGAGCCTCCTCACGTGATTCCCGGCTTCGCGCGGAGGTCGTGGTGAGACCCCTGTGACCAGGTAGGCTGCCTCGGCGTGCGCGACGCGGCGCGCGCCTCGACACGGGAGGAATCCGCGTTGCACGTCCAGGAGTGGCTGGAGACGATCCCCGCGGTCGCCGTCTACGCGCTGGTGGGGGTGGTGATCGGGCTGGAGAGCCTGGGCATCCCACTGCCCGGCGAGATCGTCCTCGTGAGCTCGGCCCTGCTGGCCTCGCAGCACGGCGACATCAATCCGTACGTCCTCGGCGCCTGCGCCACGGCCGGCGCGATCATCGGCGACTCGATCGGTTACGCGATCGGCCGCAAGGGTGGGCGGCCGCTGCTCGCCTGGCTGGGGAAGAAGTTCCCGAAGCACTTCAGCGAGGCCAACATCGGGCTGGCCGAGCGGTCCTTCGAGAAGTGGGGCATGTGGGCGGTCTTCTTCGGCCGCTTCGTCGCCCTGCTGCGGATCTTCGCCGGACCGCTCGCGGGCGTGTTGAAGATGCCGTACTGGAAGTTCGCCATCGCCAATGTCTTCGGCGGCATCCTCTGGGCGGGCGGCACGACGGCCGTCATCTACTCGGTGGGCATCGTCGCCGAGGCCTGGCTCAAGCGCTTCTCCTGGCTCGGCCTGGTGCTCGCCGTCGTGGTCGGCCTCTCCTCGATGCTGATCCTGAAGAACCGCGCGAAGAAGGCCGCAGCCAAGGCGGAGTCCTCGGCCGAGTCGGCCCCGGAGCCCGTCCCGGCGACCGTCGCGGACTGACCCGGCGGGAGACCTCGGAGACACGGCGAGGGCGCGGCACCCGATTCGGGTGCCGCGCCCTTCGCCGTATCCGCTCCGCCGCTCTCAGTCCTCGAAAGCCTCGGCGTGGCCCTTGGCCAGGTGCAGGTACATCTCCGCGTTGAGACGGATCCCGGCCTGCTCCTCCTCCGTCAGCGGGCGCCGGACCTTGGCCGGGACGCCGGCGACCAGCGAACCCGGCGGGATCTCCATGCCCTGGGGGACGAGCGCCTGCGCGGCGATGAGCGAACCGGCACCGACACGGGCCCCGTTCAGGATCGTGGCACCCATGCCGACCAGGACGTCGTCCTCGATCGTGCAGCCGTGGACGGTCGCGTTGTGGCCGACCGTCACACGCTCGCCGATGGTGACCGGGAAGCCGGGGTCGACATGGACCGTGCAGTTGTCCTGGATGTTGGAGTCCTCGCCGACGACGACCGGACCGCAGTCCGCCCGGAGCACCGCGTGGTACCAGACGCTCGCGCGGGCGCCGAGCGTGACCTCGCCGAGCACGACGGAGGTCGGCGCGGTGAAGGCGGTCGGATCGACCCGCGGCTCCTTGCCGCCCACGCCCTTGATCAACGCCTCTGTCATCGTTCGCTCCTGATCCTTCGTCGTTGCGTCACGCCCTGCGGGGCAATCTAGCCCCCGCCTGATGACGGACATCACAGGGCACCCCCGTGATCAGGTACGACGGTGAGGACTACCGTGTCCGGGTGCCCAAGAACAGAAACACGTTCTCCTCTCTCGCCGCCTGGCGGCGCCGGGTTCTGGCCCGTGCCGTGCAGGGCGGATGGCGCTGGGTGCAGGAGGCCGGTTCCGTGACCGCCGAGAGCCCCGGACGGCTGCGCTTCCGCCGGCTCGGCGCGGGCACCCGACTCGCCTTCCCGCAGGGCACGGTCTTCGGCGAACAGTGGATCGAGATCGGCGAGTGCTGCATCATCGCCGAGCAGGTCACCCTCACCGCAGGCATGTTGCCGGGGCTCGACCTCGGCCCCGACACGGTCCTGACCCTCGGGAACGGTGTCGTCCTGGGGCGCGGCAGCCATGTCATCGCGGACACGACGGTGACGATCGGCTCGGACACGTACTGCGGTCCGTACGTCTACATCACCTCGACCAATCACAGCTACGACGATCCCGACGAGCCGGTCGGCAGGCAGTGGCCGCGCTCCGAGCCGGTCGAGATCGGCCCGGGCTGCTGGCTTGGCACGGGTGCGGTGATCCTGCCGGGCGCCAAGCTCGGCCGGAACGTGGTGGTCGCGGCGGGCGCGGTCGTACGGGGAGAGGTCCCGGACCACTCGGTGGTGGCCGGCGCCCCGGCGAAGGTCGTGCGCAGCTGGGACCCGGAGCTGGGCTGGCAGCCGCCGCTGCGGACGCCGGCGCCGGTGCCGATCCCGGACGGCGTCACGCACGAGCAGCTCGCCGCGCTGGCGGCCTGGGACCTCGCGGAGGGGTGACGCCGGCGCGGGCGTCAGGCGTGGGGCGTCCGGTCCGACCGTCGACCGGCGTGACCGTTGACGGGCGTGACCGTTGACGGGTGCGGCCCGCCCGGGCCCGACCGTCGACCGGGCTGACGGTCGACCGGGTCAGGCCAGGCCCGACCGTCGACCGGCCCGGCTGCGCGGCGCCTGGCGAGCGACGACTGCGTGCTGCTGTCCAGGTCCCGTCGTCAGCCCGTCGCGAGCAGCACCGTGCCGACCAGGGCGAGGCCCGCACCCGCCGCCTGTACCGCCCGCAACCGTTCCTTGAGCACTCCGCGTGCGGCCAGCGCCGTCACGACCGGGTAGAGGTTGGCCAGGACTGCGGCGACGGTGACCGGACCGTTCTGCGCCGCGATCGAGTACGTGCCGTTGGCGGCGACGTCCGCGAGGCCGACGAAGGCGAGCGCCGGGAGGGCCGCCCAGACGACCTTCATGCCCTCACCGCCCTCGGGCAGCGCCCGGCCGCCCCGCTTCACGGAGACGTAGAGGGCGCCACCGCCCACCGCCACATTGGTGACGCGCTGCACGAACAGGGCGAGGAACAGGCCGGTGAGGGTCGTGGACGCCTCCGCGATCAGGGCCATCACCGAGCCGAACCCGAAAGCCGCGACCACGGTGAGGAGCACCGCCTGCCGCTGCACCGGCGCGCCGCGCAGCTCCGGTCCGCCGGCCAGGACGATGCCCACGATCGCCACGCCGATCCCGGCGAACTGGAGCAGCCCCGGCCGGTCGCCGATGAGCAGGCCCACCGACACGGGCACCACGACGCCGAGCGAGCCGAGCGGGGAGACCACGCCCATCGGGCCGAGGGCCAGGGCCTTGTAGAAGGCGAGCATGGCCACCGGGCCGACCACACCCGCGGCGACCGCGTACCAGAGCTGGGGGCCGATCTCGCTCCAGCCGCCGGTGGCGACGACGATGGCGCCGAGGACCACGACCGCGATGGTCTGCGAGGCGACGACGACCGTCAGCGCGGGCATGCGCCGGGTGAGCAGCCCCCCGCCGAAATCGGCCAGCCCCCAGAGCAGGGCGGTGGCCAGGGCGAACAGCGCGGTCATGGAATCCTCGCAGGGTGGTGGTCTCGCAGTACAGTGCGGTGTACAGCTGAGTACACCGCGATAGACCACACGGTAGTTCAGTCTGTTGAACTCTGTCATCCAAAATATTGGACGGAATGTGTCGGACCTCGATCAGCTCACGCAGTCGCTCGCGCGGAATCTGAAGCGGTGGCGCAACGAGCGCGGTTTCACTCTGGACGCGCTCGCCGCACGGGCCGGGGTCAGCCGCGGCATGATCATCCAGATCGAGCAGGCCCGTACCAACCCCAGCGTCGGCACCACGGTGAAGCTGGCCGACGCGCTCGGCATCTCGATCACGACCCTCCTCGACTACGAGCAGGGCCCGCACGTCCGCCTCGTCCCGCCCGATCAGGCCGTGCGCATGTGGTCCACGTCCACGGGCAGCCACACCAAGCTCCTGGTCGGCACCGAGGCACGCGGCCCGCTGGAGCTCTGGTCCTGGACGCTGATGCCCGGCGACGGCAGCGCCTCCGACCCGCACCCCGACGGCACCACCGAACTGCTGCACGTCACGGAGGGCGAGCTCACCCTCGTCGTGGAGGGCGAGGAGCACCGGATCCCGGCCGGCACCTCGGCCGTCTTCGAGGCCAATGTGCCGCACGCCTACCGCAACGACGGCACGGACAAGGCCGAGATGACCATGGCGGTCTCCATCCCGCCCGCACGCTGAGACGACCAAACCCGGGGAACGGGCGCCTTGTTAGCGTGTCGCCCATGCGCGCACCCATCGGAGACTTCGACAACGCCGTTCCCGCCCCCGAGTGCCTCGACCGGCTCACCGAACCGGTGGCCGCCGCGGTCCGCGCCTGGCGGGGAGCCGTCCCGGCCGACCAGCTGCTGTATGTGGACACCGACCCGGAGATCGCCGACACGGCCGTCTTCGTCGAGCACTACGGGCCCCGGCTGCTCGACCAGTCCGCCAACTGCGTGATCGTCGCCGGGAAGCGCGGCGAGGAGACGACCCTGGCAGCCTGCGTGGTGCGCTCCGCCACCCGGGTCGACGTCAACGGAGTCGTCCGCAAGCACCTGGGATCCCGCAAGGTGCGGTTCGCGCCGTCGGAGACCGCGACCGGCGAGAGCGGCATGGAGTACGGGGGCATCACCCCGATCGGGCTCCCCGCCGACTGGCCGGTCCTCGTCGACGCCACCGTCGTCGACACCGAATGGGTCCTCGTCGGCAGCGGCCGACGGCGCGGCAAGCTCATCGTGCCGGGCAAGGCCTTCGCCCAACTGCCCGGCGCCGTCGTCCTGGAGGGCCTCGGCGTCGGCTGAGGCGTGGCGCGGGGCTTCGAGGGCCTCGCTCAGGCGAGGCGCGGGATCTCGATCGCGGGGCAGCGGTCCATGACCATGTCGAGGCCCGCCTCGCGGGTCCGGTCGTACGCCGCCTCGTCGATCACGCCGAGCTGGAACCACACCGCCTTGGCGCCGATGGCGGCCGCCTCGTCCGCGATCTGTCCCGCGTGCTCGCTGTTGACGAAGACGTCGACCACGTCGACCGGGAAGGGGATGTCGGCGAGCGAGGCGTAACCCTGCTCGCCGTGCACCGTCTCCGCCTTCGGATGGACGGGCACGATTCGCTTGCCGAAGCGCTGCAGCACCGCGGCCACGCCGTACGCAGCGCGCGCCCGGTTCGACGACAGGCCCACGACCGCCCAGGTGTCGCCCGTCGCGGTCAGGATCTTCCGTACGGTGTCCGACTCGGTGGTCGCGGTCTCGACGCTCATCTGCTGCCTCCTGTGGCTCGTCGCTGTCCAGAACGAGCCAGGGGCCCCGGTGATTCCCCGTCGGTCGTGTCAGGTGTCCCAGGCCCGCCGTTCGTCCTCGCGCGGGGACTCGACCAGCGTCGGGGCGCCCGGGCCGAAGGTCATCACCGGCCGGGACGGGTCCCAGGGCCGCCATCCCGGGTCGCCGGTCGCGGCGAACCGCGTCCAGGCCCCGTGCATCGCCGCCGCCAGCTCGCGTGGGGCGTCCGGGCCGGTGAGCGCCACCGCCTCGGGCCGGTCCAAGGTGTCGAAGACGAAGGCGATCTCCAGGGCGTGACAGGCGCCGAGGCCCATGACCGGGGAACGCCAGCCGAACTCGTACACATGGGTCGAGCCGGGACCCGTCGGCCGGGCGTCCGCCACTCGGTTCAGCGGCACGCGCAGCAGCTTGTCGGTCGCGAGCGCCCCGAGCAGCTCGCCCGGCGTCTCGCCGGGCCGGTTCGCCCGGTACGCGCGCGTGGTCCGCGACGGCACCTTGGTCCTCCACAGCGCCGCCCTCAGCGCGAGGCGGCTCAGCCGCTCGGTCAGCCGGCTGGGCACGAACCACAGGCGGTACTCCTCGGTGTTCGTCCCCATCAGCAGATCGACCTCCGCCGACGCCCCGTCGCGCAGTGCCTCGGCCGGGTCGCGGGGGAGCACCTCGCCGTCGACGGCGATCTGGAACGAGTGCCCACCCGTCAGCGGCGAGCCCTTCCCGGTCACCGCGGTCTGCGCGTCGAGGAGCCGGTCACGGGGTACGGCGGACAGCGCCCGCGCGGTCGCCTCGACGCCCAGGTGCGAGGCGATGGCCTCGGTCGTCCGGCGGGCCCGTTCGAGCGGAAGCGCGGTCGGCGCCCCGCTCTGGAGCACGGCGCGCCGGAACAGCCCCTTGGCGAGCGGGGAGGCGAGCAGCGCGGCGATCGAGATCGCGCCCGCCGACTCGCCGAAGACCGTCACGCGCTCCGGGTCGCCCCCGAAGGCCGCGATGTTCTCCCGTACCCAGGTCAGCGCGGCCAGCTGGTCACGCAGCCCCAGATTGGCCGGAGCGTCGGGGAACACCCCGAAGCCCTCGATGCCGAGCCGGTAATTGAGCGAGACGAGCACGACACCGTCGCGGGCGAACGCCGCCCCGTCGTAGACGGGGACGGACGACGAACCATGGACCAGCGAGCCACCGTGGATCCAGACCATGACCGGACGGCTCCCGGCCCCGCGCTCCCAGGGGGCCCAGACGTTGAGGTTGAGACAGTCCTCGCCCACGACGTCCGGATCCGGGAGCAGCGCGTCCAGCGGCGGGGCGTACGGGCGCTTGGGGGCCGTCGCCCCGAAGGCGACCGCCTCGCGCACGCCGTCCCAGGGTTCGACGGCCTCGGGCGCCCCGAAGCGCAGCGGACCCACGGGGGCCTGGGCGTACGGGACACCGAGGAAGGAGGCCACACCGCCTTCCAGGGAGCCCCGCAGGACACCTTCACACGTGGTCACCAGCGGACCGGCACCATCGGACATCGGTTCAGCCCCCTCCTCGGCGCGCCGCGCCGTGCTCAGACCGCGGACACCAGCGCCCGCTTCAGGACCTTGCCGGTCGGCCCGAGCGGCAGCTCGTCGACGAACCGGACCACCCGCGGGTACTTGTGACGACCGAGACGCTCCTTCGACCATTCGACGAGCTCCTCCGTCGTGACCACGCCGGCGTCGGCGCGCCGGACGATCACCGCGCAGACCTCCTCGCCCTTAGCGTCGTCGGGGATGCCGATCACCGCGACCTCGGAGACGGCCGGGTGGCGGACCAGGACCTCCTCGACCTCGCGCGGGTAGATGTTGAAGCCGCCCCGGATCACGAGGTCCTTCTTCCGGTCCACGATGCTCAGGAACCCGTCCTCGTCACGGACCCCGAGGTCACCCGTCCGGAACCAGCCGTCGACCACCGCCGCGGCCGTCGCCTCCGGGTCGTCGAGATACCCCGCGAAGACGTTGTGCCCGCGCACCACCACCTCGCCGATCTCGCCGTCCGCGAGGAACCGGACCTCGTCGTCCACAGCCGCGTCCGCGATCCCGATCTCGACACCCCAGACGGGGTGTCCGACCGTCCCGGGACGCCGTCCGATGTGCGGCTGGTTGAAGGTGGCGACCGGCGAGGTCTCGGTGAGGCCGTAGCCCTCCAGGACCTGGGTCGAGAACGTCTCCTCGAACCGTTCGAGCACGGCCACCGGGAGCGCCGCGCCACCCGAGACCGCGGCGCGCAGCGCCACCTGCCCGGAGCCCGACACGGCCGCCGCCTCCACCAGGGCGTGGTACATCGTCGGAACGCCCATGAAGACGGTGACGCCCTCACCGGCCAGCACCTCCAGCGCCGCGGCCCCGGTGAACCGGGGCATCAGTACCAGCGTGGCCCCGACCCGCAGCGTCCCGTTCATGGCGCACGTCTGCCCGTAGCTGTGGAAGAGCGGCAGACAGCCGAGGACCACGTCCTCCGCGCCCAGACCCAGCAGGTCCTGCGAGGTCACGGAGGCGTTCAGCACGATGTTGAGATGCGTGAGCCGGGCGCCCTTCGGCCGTCCCGTCGTCCCGCTCGTGTAGAGGATCACGGCCGTGTCGGAGGGTTCGGCCGGCTCGGGGGCGCGCAGCGGCTCGGCCGCCGAAGGCGCGCCCTGCAGCGCGCGCACCCCGGCGGCCCGCGCCGCCTCCTCGGCCACCGGCCACAGCGGTCCGCCGCTGACGATCGCCACCGCCTTGCTGTGCTCCAGGACGTACTGGACCTCCTCGGCCACCAGGAGCGCGTGCACCGGCACGACGGTCGCCCCCGCGGCCAGCGCGCCGTAGTACACCCGCAGGAACTCCGTGGTGTTCGGCAGGAGTACCGCGACCCGGTCGCCCGGCTTCACGCCCGCGGCGCGCAGCCCGGCGGCGCAGCGGAGCGCCTCGCCCCACAGTTCCCCGTACGTCACCCGGGCCGCGCCCTCCACCACCGCGATCCGGTCGGGGAAGTGGCGGGCGGACTCGCCCAGGACGTTGGCGACGCTCAGTGACATGGCACGCTCCAGGAAACACCGCGTTGACAATCGCTTGACACGAGACAGAATCCGTCGCCATGCCGGCCGGGCACCATGTGCATCTGCCCACCATGTGACCGACGGAGCTGGGCAGCGGCCCCCTGTGGCCGACCGGGGCGTGGCATTCGCCAAATTCCGGCGTTACGGTGCGGCCATGACGCACGGCCCCCCGACGACTCCCGGCAGGACGCCCCGCCCCACGACGCCGGGAGACGCGACGCGCGGATCCACGACGCTCGGAGGCGGCGCGGGGCGTGGCTCCGCATCGTCCGGAGGCGCGGCCCGCGGGTCCGCATCGTCCGGTTCCGCGGCACGCGGCTCCACATCACCCGGTTCCATGGCGCGTGGCTCCGCGACGTCCGGCTCGACGGCTCCCGGAGGCCGGGGCGCGCACACCCCCGTCGGCTCCGCCACCGGCGCGCTGCGCCACACCCCCGTCGGCTCCGCCACCGGCGCGCTGCGCCACACCCTCGCCACCGCGCTGATCGACGACCTCGACCGCCTCACCGACCGGGCCGTCGACGACATCCGCGCCCACAGCGGCACGTACGCCTCCGGAACCCCCGTCACACGCGAGGAGCTGTGGAGGTTCGTCCGCGACAACCTGCTGCGAGCCCTGGAGGACTTCGGCGGACTGGCCCCCACCGGCGGAGACTTCGAGGACGCGGCCCGCGCGACCGGCCGCCGCCGGGCCGAGCAGAACGTCCCGCTCGACACCGTTCTGTGTGCCTACCGCCGGGGCGGCCGCGTCCTGTGGCTGGTGATGGCCGAACATCTGCGGACCAGGCCCGGCCGGGACTCCGACAGCCGCGACACCGAGCTCGACGTCGCCGGCGCGGTCTGGGAGACCATCGACCGCTACTCGGTCGTCATGTCCGACGCGTACCGCCTGACCCAGCTGGAGATGCAGAGCCGCCAGGACACCCGCCGGGTCGCGCTCTTCGAGGCGCTGCTCGACGGTCGCGCCGACGACCCGGCCGTCGCCGCGGCCGCCTCCGCCGCACTCGGCGTGCCGCAGCAGGACCGGTACGTCGTGGTGGTCGCCGCCCAGGACCCGGCCGCCCCGCCCCACCCGGCACCCGTCCTCGAGGCGCACGGCATGTGGTCGTTCTGGCGCCCCCGTGGCGGCCGCTACGCCGGCATCGTCCGGCTGCCGCGCGGCGCGGACGCCCACCGCACCCTGCTCGACCTGCTCCGGAACCGGACGGGCGCGACCGCCGGGGTCTCCCCGGAGTTCGACCGGCTCGCGCGGGCCGGCCGGGCACTGCGCCTGGCCGAGGAGACCCTCCGTACGCTCCCCACGGGCAGTGGCGAGGCGGCCACGTTCGACGACCGGCTCGCCGAGGTGCTGCTCAGCGGCCGGGGTGACATCTCCGAGCGGATCGTCACCGTCCACCTCGGACCCGTCCTGGCCACCGGCGGCGAACGCGCCGCCCTCCTCGAGACCCTCCGGGTCTGGCTGGACAACGGCTGCTCGGCGGCCCGGGCTGCCGAGCAGCTCTACTGCCACCGCAACACGGTCCTCAACCGCATCAGCCGAATCGCGGAGCTCACCGGCCGTTCCAGCGAGTCGGGTGCCACCCGCCTCGGCTGGTCCCTGGCCCTGAGGGCGCTGCCCCTCGCGGACCTCGGCGACCCGGCCGGCGCCGGAGATTTCGGGGACCTCGGCGGACCGGGCGACTTCGGTGGCTTCGCCGGCCTCGGCGCGGAGCCCGAGCGGGCGCCGGGGGACTGACGGCCGGGAGCACGGGCGCGGGCGCATAGGGTGGCGGGATGCAGGAGCAGTACCGCACGCTCGCCCGCGAGGGTGTGCACGAGACCGAGATCAACCGATCGCGCTTCATCTGCGCGCTGGCACCCGTCGCGACCGAGCAGGAGGCGCAGGAGTTCGTCGCACGCATCCGCAAGGAGCACCCGACCGCCACGCACAACTGCTTCGCGTACGTCATCGGCGCCGACGCCGCCGTCCAGAAGGCGAGCGACGACGGCGAGCCCGGCGGCACGGCGGGTGTACCGATGCTCCAGATGCTCATGCGGCGGGAGGTGCGGTACGTCGCCGCGGTCGTGACCCGCTACTACGGTGGCGTGAAGCTCGGCGCCGGCGGTCTGATCAGGGCGTACGGCGGTGTGGTCGGCGAGGCCCTGGACGCACTCGGCACGATCACCCGGCAGCGCTTCCGTCTCGCCACCGTCACCGTCGACCACCAGCGTGCGGGCAAGCTGGAGAACGACCTGCGGGCGACCGGGCGCGCGGTCCGTGAGGTGACGTACGCCGAGGGGGTCACCATCGAGATCGGTCTGCCGGACGCGGACGTGGCGGAGTTCCGCGCCTGGCTCGCGGACGCGACGGCCGGCGCGGCGACGCTGGAGCTCGGCGGCGAGGCGTACGGCGATGCCTGAGCGCGTCATCCGCCGAGGGCACCCGTCCGCGACCCCGGGCGTTGCGCATGTCCTCGGGATTCCCGCAGCCCCTGGGATTCCCGAAGCCCCGACCGATGTCCGACCCCACCGATACGCTCCTGGATCATGAGATTCCTGCACACGTCGGACTGGCACCTGGGACGGTCGTTCCACCGGGTCGGCCTGCTCGACGCCCAGTCCGCGTTCCTCGACCACCTGGTGGCCACGGTGCGCGAGCGTGACGTGGACGCGGTCCTCGTCGCCGGGGATGTCTACGACCGGGCCGTGCCGCCGCTCTCCGCCGTCGAGCTCTTCGACACCGCCCTGCACCGTCTCGCCGAGGTCGGGGTGCCGACGGTCATGATCTCCGGGAACCACGACTCGGCCCGCCGCCTCGGGGTCGGCGCCGGGCTCATCGAGCGCGCCGGAATCCATCTGCGGACGGACCCGACCGGCGTCGGCACGCCCGTCGTCCTCACCGACGCCCATGGGGACGTGGCCCTGTACGGCCTTCCCTACCTCGAACCGGCCCTGGTCCGCGAGCAGTTCGGTGTCACCAAGGCCGGGCACGAGGCGGTCCTCGGCGCTGCCATGGACCGCGTCCGGGCCGACCTCGCGCAGCGGCCCGACTCCACCCGGTCCGTGGTCCTCGCCCATGCCTTCGTCGCCGGCGGCGAACCGAGCGACAGCGAACGGGACATCACCGTCGGCGGTGTCGCCGCCGTCCCCGCCGGAGTCTTCGACGGCGTCGACTACGTGGCCCTCGGCCATCTGCACGGCAGTCAGGCCGTCACCCCGCGCGTGCGCTACTCCGGCTCCCCGCTGGCCTACTCCTTCTCCGAGGTGGATCACCGCAAGACCATGTGGTTGATCGACCTCGGACCCGAGGGCGGCATCGAGGCCGCCGAGCGGATCGACTGCCCGGTGCCCCGGCCCCTCGCCCGGATGAGGGGACGGCTGGACGACCTGCTGGCCGACCCCGCCCTCGTACGGCACGAGCAGTCCTGGGTCGAGGCGACCCTCACGGACCCCGTGCGGCCCGCCGAGCCCATGGCCCGGCTCACCGAACGCTTCCCGCACACCCTGAACCTGGTCTTCGAGCCGGAGCGCACCGAGGGCGACCCCTTCGCCTCGTACGCACAGCGGCTGCGCGACCGCAGCGACCAGCAGATCGCGGAGGACTTCGTGGCGCATGTCCGCGGCGGCGCGGGACCGGACGGCGCCGAACGGAGCGTGCTGTACGGCGCGTTCGACGACGTACGGGTGGACGCGGCGGAGCGCGAGGTGGGCGCCCGGTGAGACTGCACCGCCTTGCCGTCACCGCGTTCGGTCCCTTCGGCGCCACCCAGGAGATCGACTTCGACGCCCTGTCCTCCGCGGGGCTCTTCCTGCTCCACGGACCGACCGGCGCGGGCAAGACCTCCGTCCTCGACGCCGTCTGCTTCGCCCTGTACGGCGCCGTGCCGGGCGCGCGGCAGTCCCCGGGAGCCTCGCTCCGCAGCGACCACGCCGCGACCGGCACCTCCACCGAAGTCACCCTCGAACTGACCGTGGGGGACCGGCGGTTGGAGATCACCCGACGCCCGGCCCAGCCACGCCCCAAGAAGCGGGGCGGCGGCTTCACCACCGAGAAGGCGCAGAGCCGGCTGCGGGAGTACGACGCCGGCACGGCGGAGTGGACCGGGCTCAGCCGCTCCCACCAGGAGATCGGCGAGGAGATCACCCAGCTCGTCGGGATGAGCCGCGAGCAGTTCTGCCAGGTCGTCCTCCTTCCCCAGGGCGACTTCGCGCGCTTCCTGCGTGCCGACGCCGAGGCCAGGGGCAAGCTGCTCGGGCGGCTCTTCGACACCCGCCGGTTCGCGGCCGTCGAGGAGCGCCTCGCCGATCTGCGGCGCGCCGCCGAGCAGCAGGTACGGGAGGGGGACGAGCGGCTGCTCGCGCTGTCCCACCGGATGGCGCAGGAGACGGGCGGCGCCGTGGTCGAGGAGCGGCCAGGTGAGCCCGGACTCGCCGAGGCCGTCCAGACCCGGGCCGCCGTGGCCCGGTCCGAGGCGCGCGAGGCGCTCGACATCGCCGACTCCGCGGTCTCGGCGGCCGAGTCCCGACAGGCGGCCGCCCGCCACGCGCTCGACACGGAACGGGACCTGGCGAACCGTCAGGCGCGGCACGCGGAGGCGCGGCGACGGCAGCGGGAACTGGAGGAACGCCGGCCCGAGCGGGACGTGTGGGAGGCGACGCTGGAGCGCGCCCGCAAGGCCGACCGCGTGGCACCCGCCCTCGGACTGCGGGCCGACGCGGAGCGCGAGCACGCGGCCGCGGGCTCCGCCCGGCAGCGGATCCGCGGCAGGCTGCCCGCCGACCTGGCCGACGCGGGCGCGGAGCAACTGTCCGCCCTGGAGCGCCGACTGCGCGAGGAGCTCGGCGGCCTGGAGTCCGCGCGGCGCGCCGAGAGGCGCAGCGCCGACATCGCCCAGGAACGCGCCGTTCTGGAGCGCCAGGCCCGCGCCGACGAGGAGATCCTCCAGGACGCGGGCGGCTGGCTCGCAGGGTGGGAGGCGCGGCGGGCGGAGCTGACGGCACGCATCGAGGCGGCCCAGGAGGCCGCCGCCCGCGCCGAGCACCTGGCGGGCCGCCTCGAACCCGCCCGCCGCAGGCTGTCGGCGGCCCGCCGCCGCGACGACCTCGCGGAGCGGACGAACACCGCCGAGGCCCGGCTCACGGCTGCCCGCGAGCACCGCAACACGGCCCACGAGGCCTGGCTCGACGTCAAGTCCCGTCGCCTGCAGGGCATCGCGGCGGAACTGGCCGCCGCCCTCACCCCCGGCGCCCCCTGCCAGGTCTGCGGCTCCGCCGACCACCCGGCCCCCGCCCGCACCGGCGCCGACCACGTCGACCGCACCGCCGAGGACGCGGCCTACGCCGCCTTCACTCGCGCGGAGGAGACCAGGACCACAGCCGAACGCGAGCTCGCGGTCACCCGCGAATCCTGGTCCGCGGCCCGCGCGGAGGTCCTCGCGGGACCCTCACCCGTGATCCCGACACAGGGCCGCGCCTCTGCCGACGCGGAGACACGCGCAGGAGTCCTCACAGGCAGCGCCGCCGCCGCAACCCCGAATGCGGGCCACACGCCCAGCGGCGACGAGCAGTCCGCCCTGCACGCCTCCGTCGGGCGGGCCCCGAGCGGAACCGCGGGCGAGGGCGCCGCTCCCGTGGCCGACGAGAGGATCCCGGCAGAAGCGGTGGCGGCCGAGCCCACCGTCTCCGAACTGGCCCGGGAAGTGGAGGAGTTGGCCGCGCGGCATACCGAGGCACACTCGCTCGCCGCGCAGACGCACGGGGCGCGTGAGGCGCTCGCGCGGGCCGAGCGGGAGTACGAGAGCAGGGTCGGCGCGCAGCGGGACGCCGAGCGGCGGATGGCGGGGCGCACCTCGCAGCGTGAGGCGCTCGACCGCGAGCAGGCCGGCCTGGACGCCGAACTGGTCAGAGGCCGTGGCGAGTCCGGGAGCGTCGCCGAGCACGCCTCGCGGCTGGAGCGGAAGATCGCCATCCTGATCGACGCGGCCGAGACCGTACGGGCCGTGGACCTCACCTCCCAGCGGCTCAAGGAGGCCGACGACCGGCTCGCCGACGCCGCCTTCCGCGCCGGTTTCGACACCCCCGCCCAGGCCGCCGGCGCGCTCCTGGAGGACGGCGAGCGCCGTACCCTCCAGCAACGGCTCGACGCCTGGCAGGCGGAGGCCGCCGCTGTCGCCGACCGGCTCGCCGAGCCCGGGACACGGGCCGCCGCCGACCGGCCGCCCGCCGAACCGGCGAGCGCCGAGGCCGCGCACACCGCGGCCGAACGGGCTCTGCGGGACGCCACGTCGGCCCTCGCGGTCGTACGCGAGCGGTGCGCCGAGCTGGCACGGCTCTCCCGGCAGGCCGACACGGAGGTCCGCCGCCTGGGGCCGCTCCGCGAGGAGTACGAACGGGTCGCCCGGCTCGCCGGCCTCACCGCCGGCACCTCGGCCGAGAACGAACGGAAGATGCGCCTGGAGTCGTACGTACTGGCCGCCCGGCTAGAGCAGGTCGCGGCCGCCGCCACCGCCCGCCTCCAGCGCATGTCCTCCGGCCGCTACACCCTGGTCCACTCCGACGCCCGGACCGGCGGCAAGCGCGCAGGACTGGGCCTCCACGTGGTCGACGCCTGGACGGGCAACGAGCGCGACACCGCCACCCTCTCCGGCGGCGAGACCTTCTTCGCCTCCCTGGCGCTCGCACTGGGCCTCGCCGATGTCGTCACCGACGAGTCCGGCGGCGTCCGTCTCGACACCCTCTTCATCGACGAGGGCTTCGGCAGCCTGGACGACCAGACCCTCGACGAGGTGCTCGACGTCCTCGACTCCCTGCGCGAACGGGACCGGAGCGTCGGCATCGTCAGCCACGTCGGCGACCTGCGCCGCCGCATCCCGGCCCAGCTGGAGGTGGTCAAGGAGCGCAGCGGCTCGGCCGTGAAGCTTTGTACGGGAGGCGGCCTCAGCGGCTGATCGGGCGCCGGGGGAGGGGTGAGGAGTAGACGACGTTCGTCGTCACCGAGCCGAGCGTGGCGATCTTCCCGGAGATCTCCTCCAGATGCTTCATGGACCGGGCCGCGACCTTGATCACGAAGCAGTCGTCGCCGGTCACATGGTGCGCCTCCAGAATCTCGGGGGTGGTCCCGACGAGATCGTGGAAGGGCTTGTAGTTGCCGTTGGGGTAGCGCAGCCGGACGAAGGCCAGGATCGGCAGCCCGAGCCGCTCCTGGTCCACCACCGCCGTGTACCCGGCGATCACCCCGGCCTCCTCCAGCCTGCGCACCCGCTCGGTCACCGCGGACGCCGACATCGACACGGCCCGCGCCAGCTCGGCGAAGCTGGCCCTGCCCTCGGCCTGCAGGGCCTCGAGGATGCGCCAGTCGGTGGCGTCCGGTGAATATCCGCTCATGAACGAGATGTAGCAGGGAAATCCCCGGTCGATCAAGAAATGCCCGGGGATTCCCACCGTACGAAACGGGCAGCGGGGCCGGATTTCCACCCGGCCCCGCCCTCATCCGTCCCGATTGCCACTGCGCCCGTGGGCCGTCGACCCATGACCCGGAGCGGTGCCCATGGCCCGCGATCAGAGACGCGAGATCTCGTCCACGAGGTCGTCGAGGCCCAGCGGGCCCTGTGACAGTGCCGCCATGTGCCAGGCCTTCGCGTCGAACGCGTCGCCGTGCGCCGCCCGCGCGTTGGCGCGGCCGAGCAGCCAGGCCCGCTCGCCCAGCTTGTAGCCGATCGCCTGGCCCGGCATCGACAGATAGCGGGTCATCTCGCTCGCGACGAAGGCCGCCGGCCGGCTGGAGTGCTGCTGGAAGAACTCCTCCGCCAGCTCGGGCGTCCACCGCTCGCCCGGGTGGAAGGGCGAGTCCGCCGGGATCTCCAGCCGCAGGTGCATGCCGATGTCGACGATCACGCGACAGGCGCGCATCATCTGCCCGTCCAGGTAGCCGATCCGCCGCTCGGCGTCCGGCAGGAAGCCGAGCTCGTCCATCAGCCGCTCCGCGTAGAGCGCCCAGCCCTCGGCGTTGGCGCTCACTCCGCCGATCGTCGCCTGATAGCGGGAGAGCTGATCGGCCACGTGCACCCACTGGGCGATCTGCAGATGGTGGCCCGGCACACCCTCGTGGTACCAGGTCGACACCAGGTCGTACACCGGGAAGCGGGTCTGGCCGTCGACCGGCAGCCAGGTGCGCCCGGGCCGGGAGAAGTCCTCCGAGGGGCCGGTGTAGTAGGGCGCCGCGGCGCCGCCGGGCGGAGCGATGTGCGACTCCACCTTCCGTACCCGCTCGGCGAGTTCGAAGTGGGTGCCGTCGAGCGCCTCGATCGCCTGGTCCATCAGGTTCTGCAGCCAGACCCTGACCTCTTCGACGCCCTCGATGTGCGTGCCGTGCTCGTCCAGGTGCGCCAGGGCCTCCCACGGACCCGCGCCGGGCAGGATGCGCTCCGCCTCGACGCGCATCTCGGCGAGGAGACGGTGGTACTCGGACCAGCCGTACGCGTAGGCCTGGTCGAGGTCCAGGTCCGTGCCGTTGAAGTAGCGCGACCACCGCTGGTAGCGCTCGCGGCCCACCGTGTCGGGGGCACCGGCGACCGCAGGGGCGTACACGTCCCGCATCCAGTCCCGCAGCGCGGCGACCGCCGCGGTCGCACCCGCGGCCGACTCGGCGAGTTCCGTACGCAGTTCGGGACGGAGCGACTCCGGTCCCTGCGCGGCGAACTCCTCGAACCAGCCACGGCCTTCGGTGTCCCCGCCCGACCACTCCGTCAGCTGCTCGACGAAGGTCGCGGTCGGCCGGGGCCCGCCCAGAAGCTTGCGCTCGAGTCCGAGGGCGAGCGAGGCGCGATAGCCCTCCAGTGCCGCCGGAACCGCGCGCAGCCGCTGGGCCACGGCCTCCCAGTCCTCTTCGGTCTCCGTCGGCATCACGGTGAACACGATCCGCACGCTGTGCGCGGGGGAGCGCATGTTGCTGACCGTGCAGAGGCTTTCATCGGCCTCGTGGACGGCGAGTTCGGCCGTCAGTCGCTCCCGCAGCAGGCGGCCGCAGCGCCGTTCGGCATCGGTGTCCGCGCCGGGCCGCTTCTCGGCCTCGTCGAGCAGGGCCAGGGTGCGGCGGACGAGTTCGGCCACCGTCTCCTGCCCGGCCGGCGAGAAGTCGGGAAGGCGACCTGCGCTTTCCTTGACTCCCAGGTATGTACCGGTGATCGGGTCGAGTTCGATGAGTGCGTCGACGAAGGTGTCGGCGACCTGGCGGGGCAGCGCGCTGCTGGAAGTCGTTGGCATGAGGCTCATCCTCGTGCCTCCGGCGTGCCCGCGTCACCCTCATTCGATCTCAGTCGGCTGACAAATGAGCGCCGGGAGAGGGCGGCAGAAGTGGTCCGCACTCCCACTGCTGGAAGATCAACCGGGTCTCCACGCGGGCCACCTCGCGGCGCGAGGTGAACTCGTCGAGCACGAGTCTTTGCAGGTCGGCGGGGTCGGCCACGGCCACGTGCACGAGATAGTCGTCCGGTCCCGTCAGATGGAACAGTGCCCGGGACTCCGGAAGCGCGCGAATGCGTTCGACGAACGGACCGATCAGTTCGCGCCGGTGCGGGCGGACCTGGACAAGGAGGAGCGCTTCGAGCCCCCGGCCGAGTTTGGCCGAATCCAATCGAAGCCGGTGTCCCAGGATCACTCCCGTGCGGCGCAGCCGCGCCACCCGGTCGAGGCAGGTGGACGGCGCGACGCCGACCTCGGCGGCGAGTTCGCGGTAGGTGGTCCGGGCGTCGTTCTGCAGGAGGCGAAGTATGTGCAGATCGACCGGGTCCAGTACGACAGAATCGGCCATTCGCCGAACGTAGCACGGACATTCGACGCTACTTTCCGGTATCCGTTCACAGTTCCGCCATGTACATGGACTACGACGCCTCCACCCCCAGGGCTCTGGCCACCGAAGCCGTGCACGCCGGCCGCGAAGACCTCGCGGAGCTCGGTGTGCACGCCCCGCCGATCGATCTGTCCACGACGTACCCCTCGTACGACACCCGGGCCGAAGCCGCCCGGATCGACGAGTTCGCCACCACGGGAGCCCGGCTCGACGGGCCGCCCGTCTACGCCCGCCTGGACAACCCCACCACCGCCCGGTTCGAGTCGGCGCTCGCCCGGCTGGAGGGGACCGACTCCGCCGTGGCCTTCGCCAGCGGCATGGCGGCGCTCACCGCCGTACTGCTCGTCCGGGCGAGCCTCGGGCTGCGCCACGTGGTGGCCGTCCGGCCGCTGTACGGCTGCAGCGACCATCTGCTGAACGCCGGCCTGCTCGGCACCGAGGTCACCTGGACCGATCCGGCGGGCATCGCCGAGGCGATCCGTCCGGACACCGGCCTGGTGATGGTGGAGTCCCCCGCCAACCCGACCCTCGCCGAGGTCGACATCCGCGCCGTGGCCCACGCCTGCGGCTCGGTGCCGCTGCTGGTCGACAACACCTTCGCCACTCCGGTGCTCCAGCGGCCGGTCGAGCACGGTGCGCGGATCGTGCTGCACAGTGCGACCAAGTACCTGGGCGGTCACGGCGACGTCATGGGCGGCGTGGTGGCCTGCGACGAGGAGTTCGCCCGCTCGCTGCGCCAGGTGCGGTTCGCCACCGGCGGAGTGCTGCACCCGCTCGCCGGCTATCTGCTGCTGCGGGGACTGTCCACCCTGCCGGTACGGGTACGGGCGGCGTCGTCGACGGCTGCGGAGCTGGTCCGGCGGCTGGCCACCGATCCGCGCATCGCCCGGGTCCACTACCCGAGGGTGGGCGGCGCGATGGTCTCGTTCGAGGTGTACGGAGACCCGCACGACGTGATCGCCGGCGTCCGGCTGATCACGCCCGCGGTCAGTCTCGGCAGCGTCGACACCCTGATCCAGCACCCGGCCTCCATCAGCCACCGGATCGTGGCCGAGGGAGACCGGCGCTCGGCGGGCGTCAGCGACCGGCTGCTCCGGATGTCGGTCGGTCTGGAGGACGTGGAGGACCTGTGGCGGGATCTGACGCAGGCGCTCAGCGCTCCGCCTGCTGGTACTCCTCGTACGACACACGGCTCTGCGTCGGAGTCGCCCCGAGCCGGGCGGTGATGACGAGGGTCCCCTCCTCGATCTGGTAGTCGAGGGGGAGGTTGAGCGCACGCATGGCGGCGACCATGCCCGTGTTGGAGGACTGGGTCACCGCGTAGACGCTCTCGCATCCGGCCTCGACGGCCATGGCCACAAGACGGCCGAGTAGTTCGGAGCCGATGCCCCGGCGCTGCCAGTCGTCCTCGACCATCAGGGCGACCTCCGTCTCGTCGCCGTCCCACAGCAGATGGCCGAGGGCGACGAGCCGGCCGGAGGCCGTCTGCACGGCGAGGGTGCGGCCGAAGCGGGGGCTGAGGAGGTGGCTCAGATAGCGGTCGGCGTCGCCGACCGGCCCGTGGTAGCGCAGCCCCAGGGTCCGCTCGGAGCAGCGGTCGTGCATGGCGCGGGCCGCGACCAGGTCGCTCTGGTCGGCGCGGCGGACCGTGATCTCGTTGCCCTCGGGCAGGGTGAGGACGTCGTGGCTGCGCGGGATGCGCGGGCCGAGGCGTGCGTCGAGTTCGACGAGCGCGCGAGCGCGGGCGAACTCGGTCGGGGTGAACGGCAGATAGGGCCGCTCGATCGTGATCGCCCCGCCGTTGGGGTCGCGCAGCCGCATCACCGTCTCCTCCAGAACGCCCTCGACCGGTGCGGTCTCCCCGGTGGGCCGGCCGGTCAGGGAGACGGCGGGCAGCGAGTGGATGGTGCACCGACCGAGCAGCTGGCGCAGAGCCAGCGGGAGTTCGGCGGCGTCGAGGGCGGTGCGGGTGGCGAGGCCGAGCAGCCGGGTCGGAGTGTCCACCAGGTCGTGGGCGTCGGCCCGCTCGATCCAGGTGCTGCTTCCGCCCGCGGCGGCGATCTCGCGGGTGAGTTCGTTGGCCTGGAGGACGGCCGGGGCGCGCAGCAGGAACTCGTCGACCGTGCCCTCGGCGAGCGGATGGGTCTGCAGGGTCAGGATGTCGACCTCGTGGCGGGCCAGCGCGGTGCACAGCGCGGCGAGGCTGCCCGGGGCGTCACGGACCGTGGTCCGCATCCGCCAGAGGCTCGTTTCGACGGGCTCGCCGGTGCCGGTGTCCGACGGCAGCGGGGTGTGCCCGCTGCCGCCGGGATCACCGGCCGGCGGTGCATGGCTGTGGCGCCGTGCCCACCATGTGTGGAAGGTGGCCGTGGCGATCAGGGCGATCGCGGAGAAAACCAGCATGTACGGACCGTCGGCGCCGCGGACGACGGTCTTGGCGATCGTGTCGGCCACCACCACGGCCGTGAACAGGGCGGCCAGCTCGATGAGGTCCCGCCGCCAGTGGTGGGGACGGCGGGCGCTCTTCGCGGATGTCACATCAGTCATGACTTCACTGTGACCCAGCGGTGTTGCGTGATCACGAACGCTTTGTGACTGACGGGTTAAGCGCCGATCTGTGGGCTTGGTGACGGTTTCAGACCAGTTGTGTCGCGTCCTGATCGGCCTGGAGGGCCGATTGGTGAAGGGCCTTCCGCAGCCGCCGGGCCTGCATCACGAACTGGGAGGAGCCGCCGCGCTCGGCGACCGCGTCGAGGCCCCCGACCTCGGCCGTCGCTCCGCACCGCTCCACGCAGTCGGCGCCCACGGCCAGCAGTTCACCGAGCCCGCGCACCGGCTTCTCCGCCGCCAGCAGACCGGGCAGCGTGCCCGCGAGCACCGCCCACGTGGTGGCGCACGCGCCGGTGGCGGCGGCCGTACGAGCCGCGTCGGCGAGGCGGTTGACCTTGACCGTGCCGTCGCCGACGAGCTGCGCGAGGGTCGTGCCGAGGCATTCCGCGTCGAGATCGCCCCGCGCGGCCAGGACGAGGAGCGCGTCCACGGCGGTCAGCCGATCCTCCGCGTGCCGGCAGCCGAGGCCGATCGCCACCGCGAGATGCGTCGCGGGACCGACCGGCCCGCCGGCCTCCGCCAGCGCCGTCAGACCCCAGGTCACCCCGCGCTCGTCCCACTCGACCCCACCGGCGAGAACCGGCAGCAGCAAGCTTGCCAGCGTCTCCCGGTCGTCCGGCAGGACAGCCGGCCCGTTCACCCGCTCGCCGATCCAGTGGTGGCAGCGATGGCTGACCTCGCTCTCGGCGCCTCCCAGCCACTGGAAGGCCTGCGGAAACTCCTCACGTACGGTCCGCCGCTCGCGGATCTTCAGCACGATTCGGTCCGCCAGCCACCACTTCCCCTGCCCCACTTCGGAGCCGCGGGTCTGGAACCGCATGCCCGGCATCAGGGAGGGGTCGGCCGTCAGCCAGTCCGCGAGCCGCTCACCGGCCCTGGTGCCGAGTTCCGCCGCCGCGACGGCCGCGCCCCGGGCCGACGGGTCGGACTTGTGGACCCGCAGCAGCGCCTGGGCGAGATCCGCCGGGGCCGGTTCGATCCTCGCGTCCCGGTAGGCCCGCAGCCTCTCCACCAGTACCGAAGGATCGATCGCCCCCGTGTGCCAGGTGGGGGTCGCGAGCAGGAACGGGAGCCTGCCCGAACCGATGACGGAGGCGGCCTCCCACAGCCGCGCGTCCACCACCCTGTCCAGCGACTGGTGCGCACAGGAGCCGAAGCTGTGACCGTGCACCAGGGCGCCGTGGATCATCGAGGGCCGCACCATCTCCAGCAGGGCGGCGAGGACGACGTCCACGCCGTAGGTGTGGTGCCCGAAGGGGTCCCGCTGCCCTCCGTCCTCCGAGGTCCGCATCCAGAACGCGTCGGCGAACGCGGCCGCCACCGCCCGCTTCAGCTCCTCGCGGTGGAGATGGGCATGGCGGACGAGGCCGTCCAGCGCACGCTCGAACTCCTCGGGAGCGGTCGTGCGTCCCTTGGACACGGTCACCAGGTCCTCGACGAGCTCCGCGACCGTCCCAGCGGGATCCCGCACGGGCCGCAGCTCCGGCACCGGAGGAAGGACCTCCTCGTACGGAAGGCCGTCCCCGAAGTCCGTCACCCCGCCGAACAGCTCCTCGGCCGTCTGCCGGTGCACGGGGCTCAAGGAGGCTGCGGCACATGACAGTTCCTCGCGCACGTGCTCGTCCACTTCCGCCAGGTGCCGCCCGACCAGCTTCAGCGCCCGTTCCTGGATACCGGTGTCCTCATGCCCGAACGCGTCCGCGACCAGGGGCAGCAGGTCGGCCGCCGCACCGGACCGGCGCCGCAACTCCTTGGCGAGCAGTGACAGCTGGGCGCGTACCAGCTTCTTCTCCGGACGGAACAGCACCGGTCCCGACATCTCGGCCAGGTCCTGGACGGAGAGCGATCCCTCGGCGGCGAGCCCCGCCAGGACCTCCTGCGCATGGGCCGCGACGGGTGACGGAGCGTCGGCCGCCATCCCGATCCACTCGGCCGTGCGGCCGCGGCGCTCCTCCCCGTCCGTGCCGAGCAGCTGGAGCAGCGCGAGCGGGAAGCGCAGATCACGCGGCTTCCCGCCGCGCAGCAGCCGTGCGACGCAGCCGTCCAGCAGCGTCGCGCGGTCGAGGACGCCCTCGTCGACCAGCGCCTTGAGCGCGGTGGGCCAGTGAGTGGGCGACTCCGGTCCCGCCGCCCAGGTGAGCCGATCGGGCGTCTCGATCATGTCGAAGATCCGGGGCACCAGGATCGGCGTCTGCGGGTCGGCGCGCAGTTGCTCCAGAAGCCGGGGCCCGGTCACCTCGCCCGTCCAGCCCAGGATGTAGCCGTCCGTCGTCGGAACGGCGCAGCCCGAACGCAGGACCAGTTCATGGACCAGCCGGTAGTCGCCCTCCGCCACGGCCGGTCGCTCGGCGAGGCGCTGGGCCACGTCGCCCAGCCACGCGGGCTCACGGTCGGCGAGCACGTCCAGGACGAGGTCCGTGGTCGACCTGCTCCAGTCGTTCAGGTCGCGGCCACCGATCCAGGCCGCCGCGGCCGCCGCACCCGTGTGACACCCGGCGCCGGCCACCCGCAGCGCGCGCTGGACCCTCGTCTGCTCGTTCCAACGGGCCCAGCCCCAGCCGCGGACCTCCGTCCGCAGGGCCTTGAGCTCCGCGAGCGCGGTCTTCCGATCGCCGGGTCCCAGCTCCTTCAGCCGTCCGGGAACCGCCTCGTCCCGTCCCGCCCGAACCGTGATCAGCAGCTTGGTCACCGCCCGACCCTCCCGGGCCGCCGCCAGCCGCGCCTTCAGCGCGGCCTCGTCGATGCCGTCGCTCATCGCGCACCTCCGGCGGACACGACTCCGGCCGCTGCCCCGGTCTTGGCACTCGGCACGGCGCCACGCCGGGCCATCCGCACCGCCAGCGCGTGCTTGCACGGCCCCCGGCGGCCCCTGTAGTCCGCCCACCACTGGCACGTACAGCTCTGCACCCCGCCGGACTCCCGTACCTGGTAGCGCCGTTCGCCGGACGCGACCGTCGCCGGCTCACCATCGAGCGCGACCGCTCCCTCCGCGACGAGGGCGCGCGCAGCCACCAGGCGGGGATTGTGCCGCTCGGCGCGGTCGGCGTCGTACGGCAGCTCTCGGTGGAAGTACGCCGCGTCGGCCACGTCGTAGCCGACGCGGCCCGCCGTGCCGAGCCGGGTCAGCGCGGCCCGTACCCGGTCCACCGGCAGCCCCGCCTGCGCCCCCAGTTCGGCGAGATCGATGCGCGGCTCCCAGGCCAGCAGGACCGAGACGAGCTCGGCGTCCTGTGCCGCCTCCTCCGTGGCCAGTGCGTCGAGAACGCCGCCCTCGCCGGAGAAGCCCCGGGATGCGTCGGGTGACAGGGTGAGCGTCAGGCGCATTCCCGGCAGCGCCACCTCCCAGGCGCTCGCGGTGGCGACGCCGTCCGGCACGGGACCGTAGACCCGAAGCGCGGTCGCGTGCCGCAGCACCCGTTCGAGTGTCGCCAGCCGGTCCGGACCCGGCAGACAGACGGCGCCCGGTACCGGCCGGGTGGTGGGCCGCAGGGTGCGGCCGTTCTGAACGACCCAGAGGGGACCAGCCCCCCGGCCCTGCGAGCGCGGCAGCGAACGCAGGAACCGCACCGCCTCGGGGCCCGTCAGTTCCGCGCGCAGATCGAACCCGGCGGACACCACCTGTGCCTCGGCGAAACCGCGCAGCCAGCGGTCGGGCAGCGGAACCTTCTTCTCGACGACCGCGCCCTCCAGGGTGGTCACCGCCAACTCGTCCGGGCCGACCCGCAGATGCAGCGGATCGCTGCCCGTCATCCGGGACAGCGCCTCGCGCAGCGGGTTGTTGACGTCGACATTGGTGGTGCCGTGCCCGGTCTCGGCGCCGTCCAGCCCCTCGCTCAGCACGTCGAGCCGTGCGTACACCCCGCCGCATCCCGAGAACGACTCGAACCGCAGCCGGTCGCCGTTCCCCGTCACGACCGGGTCCAGCGACCCCGGCCGTATCCGCTGGTAGTAGCGGGCGGCCGCCACGTCCGCCACCGCGAGCAGACCGCGCGCGGCGATCTGCGGGGACGTCAGAAAGCCGGAGAAGAAACGGGGATGCGCCTCGGCACCGGCGGGTGTCAGCCCCCCGGAGGTCTCCAGGCCGAGCAGCCGGCCGGCACCGGAGGACTCCAGGGCGGACGGGCGTGAGTAGGCGAGCGCCTGTACGGATCGCGTCATGGAAAGGACGCTAGGACCCACCACTGACAATCGGCCGGGACCGCGGAGTGCAGGCCGCCCCGCGGGTCCTCCGGCGGCCGATCCGCGGGCGCTTTCGACCGCCGCGTGGTGTCGCCCGCGTGCCCCTCGGCCGCCGTGGGGGGTAGGTCCGCGCCCCTCGGCCGCGGGTACACCGGGCGGCTCGAACCGCCCGCGCTCACGTCCCGGCGATCGCCCGCAGCGCGTCCAGGTGACGTCGGTACACGGCCCGCCCCTCGGCCGTCAGTGTCAGCCACGTCCGCGGCCGGCGCCCCACCCGCCCCTTGTCCACCGACACGAGACCGGCCTCCTCCAACGCCGCCACCTGCTTCGACAGCGCCGAGTCGGTCACCTCCACCAGATCCCGTACGAACGCGAACTCCGCCTTGTCCAGCGGTACGAGAGCCGCGACGACCGAGAGTCGTACCGGCGACGTCAGCAGCGGCTCCAGATCGTGGCGGGGGTGCGCGCCCTGCTTCTCCGTGGCGCTCACGCCGTGGGCCTCCGCAGCTCCAGCCACGCCCCGACCGCCGGCGGGAGCGTGCAGCCGACGGCCGCGACCACGGCGAACGGGACGCTGTCCGCCCACACGTTCAACCCCAGGACCAGCGCCGCCGCGTACAGGGCGCCCCAGGTCCCGATGACGAGTCCGTGGCGCAGCCCGAAGCTCCGCCGCACGACCCGCTGACGGGCCGCGTACAGGCTCAACCCGGCCACGACGAGCGCGTAGAGCGTCATCGACACGGCGACGACGAGCGGGCTCCGCCACAGCAGGATGGTCGGCACCAGGGCGAGTTGGGTGGCGCCGAAGACCAGCAGATACCGCCCGTACCAGCCGCTGCGCTTCCGTACCGCGTCCTCCATGGCGCGTGAACGGTGCAACGCCTGTGACGCGTCCGTGTGTGCGGACATGTCCATCCCCCTTGTCCTCGACAGCAACTACTTTCCACTATGGCAAGTAAATGCTGTCGAGGCAACGAAGAAGGGGCTATTGACCGACGCGTCCCGGCTGAAGTGTCTTGCTGAAGAGGACCGTTCCGCCCTCCGCGCGGAGCCTGACCGTCAACTCGCCGCTGCTGCCGTCGATGTCGACCTCTCCGAAGTACTGCGGGCTCTCCATCGGCGAGAGGTTCGCCCGCTCCGGCGCCCGTACGAAGACCCGCTCCGGGCCGAAGGTGGCGTCCAGCTTGTTGGCCGGGAAGCCGCCCGCGGCCAGGGGGCCGGAGACGAACTCCCAGAACGGCGCGAAGTCCTGGAACGCGGCACGCTCCGGCGCGTAGTGCTGGGCGGAGGTGTAGTGCACGTCGGCGGTCAGCCACAGCGTGCCGGTGATGCGACGGTGCTTGATGAAGCGCAGCAGCTCGGCGATCTGCAGCTCCCGGCCCAGCGGGGCGCCGGGGTCGCCCTGGGCGATCGCCTCGATGTTCGCCGCGCCGTCGGGGACGACGAGGCCCAGCGGCATGTCGGCGGCGAGCACCTTCCACACCGCCCGCGAGCGGCTCAGCTCCCGCTTGAGCCAGGCCAGCTGCTCGGCGCCGAGGATGCCCGTGGTGTCGTCCGCCTGCCGGCCGGGGGAGTTGGCGTTGCGGTTCGAGCGCATGTCGAGCACGAAGACGTCGAGCAGCGGACCGTAGCACACCACCCGGTGCATCCGGCCTTCCGCGGCGCCACCGCGCGCGTGGAGCGTGGAGACGGGGAAGTACTCGGCGAACGCCCGCGAGGCACGGGCCGCGAGCACGTCGACGTCCTTCTCCGCGTAGCGGGCGTCGTCCAGGATCTGGCCGGGGTACCAGTTGTTGCGCACCTCGTGGTCGTCCCACTGCACGATCGACGGCACCTGCGCGTTGAAGGCGCGCACGTTGTGGTCGAGGAGATTGTAGCGGAAGTTGCCTCGGTACTCGTCCAGGGTCTCCGCGACCTTCGCCTTCTCCGGCGTCGTGACGTTCCGCCAGAGCCGTCCGTCGGGCAGGGTCACGCTCGGCTGGAGGGGGCCGTCCGCGTAGATCGTGTCGCCGCTGCACAGGAAGAAGTCCGGGTTCAGCCGGCGCATCTCCTCGTACGCCCGGAAACCGCCGATGTCCGGGTTGATGCCCCAGCCCTGTCCGGCGATGTCGCCCGACCAGAGGAAGCGCACCCCGTCGCGGCGCCGTGCCGGAGCCGTACGGAACGTGCCGACGACCGGTTCGCCGGTACGGCGCGGGTCGTCGGGGTCCGCGAGCGTGACCCGGTAGTGGATCTGCTCGCCCGCGGGCAGCCCGCGCAACGCCGTCGTCCCGGTGAAGTCGCTGCCCGCGCCGAGCAGGGGCCCGACGTGCCGGTGCGTACGGCGGAACGATTCGCTCGCCGAGGTTTCCACGATCATCCGGGCGGGCCGGTCCGAACGGACCCAGACCAGACCCGAGGAGGCGGTCACATCGCCCGTCTGCACGCCCCACGCGGCCCGCGGCCGACCCGAGAGCGCCAGCGCCGGGGCGGCGGCCGCGGTACCGCCGAGGGTGAGCGCCGCCGACGCGGCGAGCGAGCCGCGCAGCACGCTGCGGCGGGCGGGGGACGGGCCGCCGGGGACGGAGTAGGACATGGAAGGGCCTCCAAGTGCTGGGTCGGGTGGGTCCGTTGTGCCGCCCTCATGCCTAACGGCAGGGGACGGCTGACACACGAACCCCGCGTGAACAGACCGGAGTCGGCCCCCTTCGGCCCAAGCGCCGACCCGGCCGGGTCGGCGGGGGAGCGGCTGGGTGGGGGCCGGACGCCGACCGGCCCGGCTAGCCGCCGGTGTGTGCCTGCGCCGCTGGCTGCTGGCCGCACGCCTCCGCCGCCAGCCCCACCCCCCGCTCGATCTCGGACGGCGTCAGATGGGCGTAGCCGATCACCAACCGGACGGCGCCGTCCGTGGAGCGGGCCGTGCCGTACTCCTCCAGGGGGCGCAGGGCGACACCGGCGGCCGCGGCCCGTTCCACGAAACGCGCGCCGGGGCCGTAGCGCTCCGGCACGCGCGCGATGATGTGCAGCCCGGCGGCGATCCCGCTCACCCCGGTGCCGGGGAAGTGCTTCTCCAGGGCCGCGACCAGCGCGTCCCGCCGTTCCCGGTACGCACGCTGGCAGCGGCGCAGCTGCCGGTCGTAGCCGCCGCTCGTCACGAACTCCGTGAGCAACGCCTGGTCCAGGGCGGGGTTCCCGAGGTCCATCGTCCTCTTCCGCTCCACGACCTCAGCCACCAGCTCCTCCGGCACCAGCATCCAGCCGAGCCGTAGTCCGGGCGCCAGGGACTTGCTCACGGAACCGGTGTACGCGACCCGTTCCGGATCGAGCCCCTGCAGCGCGCCGACGGGCGCCCGGTCGTAGCGGAAGTCCCCGTCGTAGTCGTCCTCCAGGACATAGCCGTCCACCGCCCGGGCCCAGTCGAGGAGTGCGGCGCGGCGCGGCGCCGAGTAGGCGATCCCGGTGGGGAACTGGTGGGAGGGGGTCGTCACGACCGCCCGTACCCCCGACGCGGTGAGCGGACCGGGCAGCAGCCCCTCCTCGTCCGTCGGCAGCCACACCGTCCCGAGACCGGTCGAGGCGAACAGCCGTTCGTGCTCCGGGCTGCCGGGGTCCTCGATTCCGATGGTCCGCATCCCGCGCGCCGCCAGGACGAAGCCGAGCAGTGTCGACGCCTGCGCCACGCCCGAGCACACCACGAGACGTTCAGGATCGGCCACCACCCCGCGCCGACGGGCGAGCATCCCGGCGAGCGCGGTCCGTAGCTCCGGCAGCCCTCGGGGGTCCGGATAGCCGAGCGCGCGGTGCGGAAGCGAGGAGAGCACCGACCGCTGGGCCGCCGCCCAGGCGGCGCGCGGGAAGAGCGAGAGATCGGGCGTCCCGGGACGGAAGTCCACCTGAACGCCCGGCGCGCGCGGCGCCCGATCCCGCGCGGCCTGGGACGTGGCCGCCCGCACCGCCTCGCCCACCCAGGTGCCCGAACCGCGGTCGCTGCGCAGATAGCCCTCGGCGGTGAGCTGCTCGTAGGCCTCCGTCACCAGGCCGCGCGAGACACCGAGATCGGCCGCCAGTTCACGGCTCGACGGCATCCGCGTCCCCGCCGTGAGGCGACCGCTCCGCACCGCCTCGCGCAACGCCTCCTGAAGCGCCCGCCCGCGCCGTCGCACCGGCGCACCCGCGGCGGGGAGCAGCAACTCCCACGCCGTGTAGGCCCGCATCCTGGATGTCCCCCTCCCGCCCGGCGTCCTGGACTCCTCGCCGTTCACGACACCACCCCCTACTTCGTCGTCGCGACCGAACCCCCGACCGCACCTCGATCCTGCCGGACTCGTACGGCATGAGAGCGCACTCCCTGCGCGGCACCCGACCGGTCACTTCCTCAGATCGGGGTCAGGGCGGCGGAGCACATCTTTCGCTCGATCCCTGTGGACGGCAGCCGAGCTCCGCCGTGGCGGATCCGCCGGTGCTCGGCATCATGCGCGTCCGTGATCGCGAACCTGACGGCGGGTGTTGACGCCGTCCGATTAGGCTGCTGCCGTCGGCCGCCTCGTCTGGATGAAGTCGAGTGCCCGGCCCGACAACCACGTCAAGAACACCTGGGAACCACCGTGGAGTTTGAAGCCGTCCGCGCCGAGCTCACCGCCACCGAGGAGCTGCCGGGCCTCGGCGCGGCGCTCGGCCGACTCGACTCGCTGCTGGTCAGGGACGGTGCCTACTGGATCGTGGCCCGCGACGGAGCGCGGGTCGAGGCGGGCCGCCTGTCGGGGGACACGAGCATCGTCTTCGACGTCCGGCACGGCCGGCGGCTGCCAGGGACGGAGCGGGCGTACGTGACGCCCGTGCCGGCCGGCGGCCTCGCGGTGAGCGCGGGCGACTCCGTCACCCTCCACGAGGCGGACGGAAGCGTCCGGTGGACCTTCCCGCACCCCGCGTGGCCGACCGGAGCCTACGGCGCATGCGCCCCGGACCCCTCCGGGACCGCCCTGCTCGCGGTCGTCCAGCCCGGCGTCGAGGCCGAACGAAACGAAGTCCTCGTGGTCCTGGACCTGGCGACCGGCGCCGTGCTGGCGTCCGGCACGCTCCCGACGCATTGGGGGACGTACGCGTTCCAGCAGCCGCTCGGCCCGGCCGCCGCCCAGGAGGTCTTCCTCAACGCGGCGCAGGGGCAGGAGGAGGCGTACTCCCTGCTCGTCGCGTCCGCACCGGAGCGGCTGGAGATCACCCAGGTCGGTGGCTACGACGAGCCCTTCACGGGCAGCAGCCTCCGTTCCGGCGCCTTCCTGACGCTCGCCGTCGCCGGGGAGCAGCTCACCCGCTACGACACGCCGGCCGGCCCCCGGACGGTGGTGGAGGCGGCCGATGCCCTCCCGGAGGACCTCGTCTTCATGGGGCAGCCGGGCTTCCTCGACGAGGGACGGATCCTGGCGGCGGTCGGCGAGGATCCTTGGGAGGAGGAGTGCCGTCACGTCCTGCTCGGCGCCGACGACCTGCGCCCCCGGGCCGAGGTCATGTATCCGCCGGGCACCGAGGTGACGACCCGCACGCTGCCCCTGGGCGACGGCACCTGGCTGACCTTCGACGACGACACGGCCCACCGCTGGCACACCGCCTGACGTCTTGATCTCGGGGCGTGCTGGTCCGGTCGTTCAGCAGTCGCTGGACGGCCCGTTACTCGTACCGGTACTTCAGCGAATCCGCCTCCGCCTGCTCGATGTCAGCGATCGTCAGCTCCGGCATCCGCAGCTGGGCCGGCGTCACCTCGGCCGAAGTCGGCTGGGCGTCCGCAGACAGCCACTCCTCCGGCTTCCAGGCCCCGCTGCGCAGAAGCGACTTGGGGCAGTGCGGGTAGACCTCCTCGATCCCCAGCACCAGCGCACTGGCGGGCGGCTTGCCCACGGCAGTCAGCTGCGACAGCAGCTCGGGGCGGGTGGAGACGCAGGCCCGGCCGTTCACCCTGAGCGTCGTGGTGCGCCCCGGGACGACGAACAGCAGCCCGGCCCGCCCGGTGGCGACGACGTTCCGCAGGGTGTCCAGACGCTTGTTGCCGGTGGCGTCCGGTATCGCCACCGTCCGTGCGTCCAGGACGGCGACGAACCCGGCGGGGCCACCGCGGGGAGAGACGTCACAGTTGCCCTCGGCGTCCGCACTGGCGACCAGGACCAGCGATGAGCAGCCGATCAACCGCTTGGTCTGCGCGGTGAGTTCGGTCATCTGCTTACGTATCGCCGTGTCCTTGGGCAGTTCGTAGACCCGGCGCAGCGCGTCCTGGTCGGGAACGGCGTCGAGGCGGAGCGAGTCGAAGACACTGCTGGCAAGGGATGTCGTCATGCCTCCCGACCCTATGGGGTCGGCCTACGACCGATATCGGTCAGCGAGTCCGGGGACACCGAGGTGGGGTGCTCCACGCTCGGCCGGGCGATCCGGGAGGTCCGCCCGCTGCCGGCGGACCGTGGGTTCGCTGTCCCCGACCGCCGCGGCTTCCTTACGGCTCAGGCGGTCACACTCCGATGAAGCTCACTGTCTCCGTCGGAGATGGTCCGCGTCCTGCCCCACGGCGCGTACGCGGAGATCCCCGACGCGGGCCACCTCCTCCACCACGAGCACCTCCAGGGCTGGAGCGAGACCGTAGAGCCGTTCCTGACCGGGGTCCTGACGCCGCAGAAGCCCCTGGTTGACCGAATGGCCACCCTTTCCGGAGCCGCGCAGGACGGGCACGCGAACCTGCACCCGGCCGTGCCCGGAAGGTTTCGGGCAAGTGGTCCCCGAAGACGTCGGGGAAGTGGACCTTAAACCGGGCCGCCCCGCTTCCTAGCGTCGGGGGCATGAACGTGAACTCCCTGCGGGGTGCCGTCCTCGTGACGGTCGCCTACGCGCTCGTCGGCGCCTCCTTCACCGCCAACAGCCTTCTCGGCGACTACCCGTACGCGGGCGGCCAGGCCCTGCGCTACGGCGCCGCATGTCTTCTCCTGCTCCCCCTCCTCGGCCCCGGCGGGCTCGTTCCGCTCCGGGCGCTCGGTGCCCGGCAGTGGGGGCGCCTGGCCGTGCTCGCCGGTGTCGGGATGGTCGGCTTCAATCTCGCGGTTCTCGCCGCCGAGCGCACCGCGGAGCCCGCCGTCCCCGGTGTCCTGGTCGGCTGCGCGCCCGTCGTCGTGGCCGTGCTCGTGCCGCTGCTCGACGGGCGCAGGCCCGCTCGGCCGGTCCTCTACGGTGCGCTGCTCGTCGCCGCCGGTGCCTTCACCGTCCAGGGGTGGGGCCGTACCGATCTGCCCGGCCTCTCCTACTCCGTAGGAGCCCTGGCGGGCGAGGTCGGATTCACCGTCCTCGCCGTGCCCGTGCTCCGCCCGCTCGGGCCGAAGCTGCTCACGGCCGTCGTCTGCGGCGTCGCCGCCGTCGAGTCGGCCCTCATCGGACTTGTCGTGGACGGCGGCGCGTTCCTGCGGGTCCCGACGGCCGTGGAGAGCGGCGCCCTGGTCTGGCAGGCCGCCCTTGCCACGGTCGTCGGCTTCGTCCTCTTCTACATGGGGGTCCAGCGGATCGGCATGGAGCGCGCCACCCTGTTCACCGGCGCGATCCCGGTCGCCGCCGCGCTGACCGCGGTGCTCGTCTCCGCCGGCGGATTCGGCCTCCCGCAGGCCGCAGGCAGCGTCCTCGTGGGCGCCGGAGCGGCCCTCGGGACGGGCCTGTTCACGCGGCCGACGCCGTCAGCGGCTGCCGTCGAGGATCACCCGCGCGACGAGCGCCGGGTCGTCGTTCATGGGCACGTGACCACAGCCGGGCAGCCGCACCAGCCGGGCCCCGGGCATCGTGTGCTTGGCCCGGACGCCCTGTCGGCGCAGCAGCAGCCGGTCGCGGGTGCCCCAGGCGATGGTGACCGGAACGGCCGGGACGTCGTCGCCGAACAGCACGGTCCGGCCGGCCTCCAGCGTCTCCCGGAAGCCGGTGGCCTCGCGCAGCGCGAGCGTCTCGGCGACCACGGCCTCGGGTGAGCGGCGCCCCGGACGTGCGTAGATCGTGCTCGTCAGCGCCGTACGCCCGGCGGCGCTGCGGGAGAGCCGCTCGATCAGGGGCACGGGCATCGAGAGCGCGGCGGCCCGCATCGCGCGCAGCGTGCCGAAGGCGTACCGGCGTTCGCTCTCCGACCAGAACCCGGCCGGGGAGAGCGCGGTGACCGAGCGCACCTGCTTCTCCCGGCCGAGCTCGAGGGAGAGGAGCCCGCCGAGGGAGTTGCCCGCGACGTGCGGCCGTTCGATCCCGAGAGCCTCGCAGAAGGCACTGAGCACCGGAACGACCGTCGACAGGTTGTAGTCGAAGCCCTCCGGCAAGGCGGGCGAGGTGCCGAAACCGGGCAGGTCGACGGCCACGACATCGCGTTCGGCGGCGAGGATGTCGAGGACCGGCTCCCACGCCTGCCAGTGGTGACCGATGCCGTGGAGCAGCAGCAACGGCTCACCCGCGCCCCTGCGTTCGTACGTCAGGGATACGGGCCGCGGACCGCGCGGGGATTCGATCGTGAACGAGATCTGCTCGGACATACGCCTGACTCCCTGACTTAGACACCCTGTCAGCAAGAATTACCGCTCAGTAGCCAGGAGTTCAAGGGCTCAGGCGGAACTGGACAGACTTCGGCCGGTCGGCTGGGATGGGGGAGTGGCGACCGACACCCTGACCGACGTATTCGAAGAACACCGGCCGATGCTCATCGGCGTGGCCTACCGCATGCTCGGCCGCGTCGCCGACGCCGAGGACGTGGTCCAGGAGGCGTGGCTGCGCTGGACGGCCGCGGACCGCGACGACGTCCGCGAGCCACGAGCCTTCCTCGTACGGATCACCACCCGCCTCGCGCTCGACCGGCTCCGCCAGGTCCAGGCGCGCCGCGAGTCGTACGTCGGGCCGTGGCTCCCCGAACCCGTCGTCACGGACTTCGGACCCGCCGTCCCCGACACCGCCGAGCGCGCCATGCTCGCCGACTCCGTCTCGGTCGCCGTGCTCGTCGTCCTCGAATCCCTCTCGCCGCTGGAGCGCGCGGTCTTCGTGCTCCGCGAGGCCTTCGGCTTCCCCTACGGGGAGATCGCCACCGCCCTCGACCGCTCCGAGGCCGCCGTCCGTCAGCTCGCCGGCCGGGCCCGCCGCCATGTCGACGAGGGCAGGCCCCGCTACGACGTCGACCCGGCCGAGCGGCGCGACCTCACCGAGCGCTTCCTCGCCGCCGCGGCCGGCGGGGACCTCGAGAAGCTCCTTGACCTGCTCGCGCCCGACGTCCGCCTCGTCGGTGACAGCGGCGGCAAGTCCAAGGCGCCCCTGCGGATCATCGAGAGCGCGGACAAGGTGGGCCGCTTCCTCGTCGCCGTCAGCAAGGACCCGGAGAACCTCTACGAGTTCCGCTCCATGGAGTTCAACGCGGGCCCCGCGCTGCTCGTCCTCGTCGACGGCAAGCCCGACTCGGTCTTCCAGATCGAGGCACGGGACGGGCATATCCAGTGCGTCTATATCGTGCGCAACCCGGACAAACTTCACGCCGTGGGCATCGACTGACCCGTCGGCACCCCTCGCATGCCCCGTCTCCGGTCCGGAGGCGGGGCACTTTGCTGCGCGGGGCTCACGACGGCGCGAACGTCCTGTGAACGATCTACGCCAGAGGGCCGCATTCACGGGCATCCGGGTCAGGATTGGTCTTGACCAAGGGGGTGTGCCGCCTTATGGTCGCAGAGATAGTGCAGGAACCTTTAATAAACAAGGGCGCGGAAAACCGCCGGGGACACGGCGATTGCGGAGGATCAGGGTGGGGACCACGCAGCTGGAGACGGTGCCGGAGCCTAAGTACTGGCACCTCAAGACCGTGATCGGCGAAGCGCTCGACTCCGACTTCGCGGTCGGCGAGATCCTTCCCAACGAGCGCGAGCTCGCCGCGCGCTTCGGCGTCGCCCGGGCCACGCTCCGCCAGGCCCTGGAGCAGCTGGAGCTCGAGGGCCGGCTGCAGCGCCGACGAGGCGTCGGCACCACCGTCGCCCCGCCCCGCGTCGGTGTGGACGTCTCCACCACGCAGCACAGCTGGCCCGGTGTGGCCGAGGAGACCTGGCAGTCCGTGGACTCCGCCACCGCCGTGGCCCCCGCCTCCGTCGTACGCCTCCTGGACATCGAGCCCGACGAGCAGGTGCACGTCGTGCGCCGCCTGCGCGTCACGCAGGGCCAGCCGGTCGCGGCCGAGCTCCTGTACGTGCCGTCCGGCTCCGTCCCCGAGCTGACCGCGATCGACACCCCGTCCGGCCCGGCCCGCGCCCGCAGCGTGCTGCGCGAGCTCCAGCGCCTCGCCCTGGACGGCCAGGACCGCGCCGTGGAACTCGGCTCCGCCCGCGCCGACGACGCCAAGGAACTGGACCGCCTCCCGGGCGCCCCGGTCCTCGTCGTCACGACCCGCTACCTCTCCGAGGGCCGCACGGCTGCGGTCTCGGTGGCCACGTACCGCGCCGACACCTGCCGCCTGACGTTCGGCGACTCGGGCGACCTTGTGATGGCGTCCTGAGGTAACCGGCCACCGGCCACCGGCTTCGGCACACGCACCGAGCCCGTTAGGGGAACCGCTGAGGCGGTCCACTCACGGGCTCGCGGCGTTTCGGGCGGGGGGCCCTGCTCCTGGGCCGCCGTGGTCCGCGTCCCGGGCCGAGCCGGCGGCCGCACCCCGTCAGCGACGGGCCGTCACCGTGCCCTCCACCGCGAAGAGTTGCTCCTCCACGTGGTCCAGGGCCAGGCGCAGAGCGCCCGTTCCCACCGCCGCCTCACCCAGCATCGACAGGACCACGCGCGGGGGGCGCAGGCAGAAGCGGGCCAATTCGTCGCGCAGGGGCTGCAGTACGCCGTCCAGGCCGGCCGCCCAGCCGCCGATCACCACCAGCTCGGGGTCGAGCGCGAGCACCAGCGCGGCCACGTCGTGCACCAGACGCTGGGTGAAACGCTCCACCGCCGCCTCCGCCTGCGCGTCGCCCCGCCGGGCCAGCGCGAAGACCTCGGTGACCGCCTGCTCGTCCAACGGGTGCAGCGGCTCGTCCGTCGTCGACAGCAGATGCTCGGGGGTGACCCCCTGGCCGAGCAGGTGGAGCGCACCGATCTCACCGGCCGCCCCACCGTAGCCGCGGTGCAGACGACCCCCGATCAGGGAGCCCGCGCCCGGGCTCAGTCCGGCGAGTACGAAGACGATGTCGTCGGAGTCGGTCGCCGCGCCCTTCCAGTGCTCCGCGACCGCCGCCGCGTTCGCGTCGTTCTCCACCAGCACCGGGCATCGGAACGACCGCCGCAGCCGCTCGCCGAGCGCCAGGCCCGTCCAGCCCGGCAGCGCCGTGCCGAGCCGGACCGTACCGTCCGCTTCGACGATTCCGGGCGTGCCGACACCGACCGCCCGCAGGTTGGAGCGGGCCACCCCGGCCCTGCGCAGCACATCCGCGACGACCGTGCGGACACGGTCCAGTCGCTCGTCCTCCGGCGCGGTCTCCGAGACCTCACGGGCCCCCGCGCCGATGATCCGCCCGTCGAGACCGGAGAGAAGCGCCGCGACGCGGTGCGGGCCGATCTCGATGCCCAGCAGATGCCCGGCCTCCGCACGGAAGCGGAATCTCCGAGCGGGCCGTCCCTGCCGCCTGGCCTCGCCCTCCTCGGGCGCCGCCTCGACGACGAGACCTCCGACGATGAGCCCCTCGACCACGCCCTCGACCGTCGGCCGGGACAGCCCGGTGATCCGGGTCAGGTCCGTGAGCGTGAGCGCGTCGGCGCCCCGCAGAGCATGGAGTACCACCGCGGAGTTGATCCGCCGCAGCAGAGAAGGATCCCCGCCGGTCAGCCGCCCCACAGTGTGTCCTTCCAGCTCGTACGCGTGTCTGGCGGATGTTACTCAATGGACCGGAGGGCGGCGAGTGGCGCCCGTGCTCGACGGCGGCGGGCGGGCGGCCTGACGGGGAGCCGGCTGTCGGAGCCGGCCGGTTTACTGGACCCATGACGCTCGCACAGCACCTCACCGCCCTCGATCTGCTGAGCGCCCGCGCGTTCCCCGCCGAGGGGTACCACATGACCGAGTTAGCCGTCGAAGACCCCACGGAGGATCAGGCGGAGGCCGAACGGGAAGCGCTCGCGCTGCTCCTGGAGGCCCGCTGGGGCCCGCCGCACCTGGTGGGTCTGTACGGACTGCTCGCCCGAGTCGGCGCGGGCGAGGCGATACCGGAGCCCTGGGCGCTGATCTGCACCTCGGTACCCGACATCCAGCTCTGGCGCGTGGACGCCCGCTGGGTGGTGCTCGGCCTCGCGCCGTGCGGCGAGGGGGAGTTCCGGCTCCTGGCCTGGGTCACCGAGACCGACCCACCGTGACCGGTCCACCGTGACAGACCCGCCCTGAAGACCGCCGTGACCGACGGCGCCGCGGACCCGTGGGGCCCGTCCGTGCCCGACGCGCCTCGACCAGCCGCGACCGACCGCCCGTCGGCAACGCCCGACGATCCGCCGTACCCGGGCCTACGCCTCCACCCGACGATCCGCCGTACCCAGGCCTACGCCTCCACCAGACGATCCGCCGTACCTGCGCCTGTACGCCTTCCCCTACGCCTCCGCCTACGCCTCCGCCTCCGCCCGCCGGTCCGGAACGCCCGCCGCGACGCGCAGGCGCGCGTACTCCTCCGCCATCGCCGTCGGCGTCCAGCGCGCGTTCAGCCCGCTCGGGTTGGGCAGCGCCCAGACGCGGGTCTCCCCGATCGTCCGCTCCTGCGGACCGACGACGGCGCCGCGCTCCCCGAACGCCGTCCGGTACGCCGTGATGCCGACCACCGCCAGCCATCGCGGACGCAGACGCTCGACCCGTTCGGTCAGCAGCCTGCCGCCCTCCCTGAACTCCTCGCGGCTCAGTTCGTCGGCCCGCGCGGTCGCCCGCGCCACGACGTTCGTGATGCCGAGTCCGTAGGAGAGCAACTCCTCCTGCTCCGCCGGCTTCAGCAGCCGCGGCGTGAAGCCGGACAGTTCGAGCACCGGCCAGAAGCGGTTGCCGGGACGCGCGAAGTGGTGGCCCGTCGCCGCCGACATCAGCCCCGGATTGATCCCGCAGAAGAGGACGGAAAGGCCGCCCGCGGCCACGTCGGGGATGACGCGGTCGCGGGCGGCCTCGAGCTCCTGCGGGGTGAACCGGGTCAGAGGATCGACCCGGGGGTGTACGCGGCGGCCTCCGGGTGCTGCTTGACGATCTCCTCGATACGGGAGACCACGGCGGCGACCTGGTCGGCGGCAGCGCCGGTGAACGACAGCTTGTCCGCCATCAGCGCGTCGAGCTGTGCGCGGTCGAGCGGGATCCGCTCGTCGGCGGCCAGCTTGTCGAGCAGCTCGTTGCGCTCGGCGCCCTGCTCGCGCATGGCGAGGGCCGAGGCGACGGCGTTCTCCTTGATGGCCTCGTGGGCGAGCTCGCGGCCCACCCCGGCGCGGACGGCGCCCATGAGGACCTTGGTCGTGGCGAGGAAGGGGAGGTAGCGGTCCAGCTCGCGGGCGACGACGGCCGGGAACGCGCCGAACTCGTCGAGCACGGTCAGGAAGGTCTCCAGGAGGCCGTCGAGCGCGAAGAACGCGTCCGGCAGCGCGACCCGGCGGACCACGGAGCAGGAGACGTCGCCCTCGTTCCACTGGTCGCCGGCCAGCTCGCCGGTCATCGACGCGTAGCCGCGCAGGATGACCATGAGGCCGTTGACGCGCTCGCAGGAGCGGGTGTTCATCTTGTGCGGCATCGCGGAGGAGCCGACCTGGCCGGGCTTGAAGCCCTCGGTGACCAGCTCGTGGCCGGCCATCAGACGGATCGTCTTGGCGACCGACGACGGCGCGGCGGCCAGCTGCACGAGCCCGGTGACCACGTCGTAGTCGAGCGAGCGCGGGTAGACCTGCCCGACCGAGGTGAAGGCGTGCGCGAAGCCGAGGTGGCCGGCGATGCGCTGCTCCAGGTCAGCCAGCTTGGCCGCGTCGCCGCCGAGCAGGTCGAGCATGTCCTGGGCGGTGCCGACCGGGCCCTTGATGCCGCGCAGCGGGTAGCGGGCGATCAGCTCCTCCAGGCGGCCGTAGGCGACGAGCAGCTCGTCGGCGGCCGTGGCGAAACGCTTGCCGAGGGTCGTGGCCTGGGCGGCGACGTTGTGGGAGCGGCCGGCCATGACGAGCTCGGCGTACTCGCCCGACAGCTTGCCGAGGCGGGCCAGGACGGCGACCGAGCGGTCCCGCATCAGCTCGAGCGAGAGCCGGATCTGCAGCTGCTCGACGTTCTCGGTGAGGTCGCGGGAGGTCATGCCCTTGTGGACGTGCTCGTGACCCGCGAGGGCGTTGAACTCCTCGATCCGGGCCTTCACATCGTGGCGGGTGACCTTCTCGCGCTCGGCGATGGAGCCGAGGTCGACCTGGTCGAGCACGCGCTCGTAGTCGGCGAGGGCCGCGTCGGGGACCTCGATCCCGAGGTCCTTCTGGGCACGCAGCACGGCGAGCCACAGCTGACGCTCCAGCTTCACCTTCTGCTCGGGGGACCAGAGGACGGCGAGCTCCGCGGAGGCGTAGCGGCCGGCCAGGACATTGGGGATACGGGGCTTCGCAGTCACAGCAGTCACGTGGACAGATTCTACTGGCGGTTTCTGCAGGCCAGCGCCACCGTCTGGTTTGTCTCTTGCTACGAGACGCCCGTCACGCGCGCGTGCGCCGGGGGGTGTCGGGCGGATCGGAGCGGGACGCGCCTACGCGGTCGGAGGCTCGTACGGCAGCAGCTCCGGCCGCTTGGCAGGGCGGCCGTCGCCGGAGGAGCGGCCGGTCAGCCGTCGTCCGATCCACGGGCCGAGGTGCTCCCTGGCGAACCGCGCGTCACCGAGACGGCGGGTCACCCAGCCGGGCGGCACGCCCGGCGGGAGGGGAGTGCGCCAGTCGTTCTCGGGGGCCAGGCCCAGGGTCTCCCACACGGCCTCGGCCACGCGCCGGTGCCCCTCGTCGGTCAGATGGAGCCGGTCGACGTCCCACATGCGCGGGTCGCCGAGCGCGGGCGCTCCGTACAGGTCGACCACCAGGGCGCCGTGCCGGGCGGCGAGCTCGTCGACGTAGTCGAAGAGCTCCTCCATGCGCGGCCGGAAGCGCTCCATGACGGGGCCGTTGCGGCCCGGGCTGCGCATCAGGACCAGCTGCCCGCAGGAGGGTGCCAGCTTCTCGACCGCCTCGGTGAGCAGACCCCGCACCCGGCCCATGTCGCACTTCGGCCGCAGCGTGTCGTTCAGACCGCCGACCAGGGTCACCACGTCCGCCTTCATGGCGGCCGCCACGTCGACCTGTTCCTCGACGATCTGGCCGATGAGCTTCCCCCGTACCGCGAGGTTCGCGTACCGGAAGTCGGTGGTGCGGGCGGCCAGCCGGGCCGCGAGGATGTCCGCCCACCCCCGGTAGGTCCCGTCGGGCAGCCGGTCCGACATACCTTCGGTGAAACTGTCGCCGACGGCGACCAGACTTGTGTAGGTGGCATTCATTTCCATGGCGGGCCGATCATACCGTCTGGTATGCGGATGCCGATCCGCCGGAGCCCCCGGGACGCGCGAGCGTCCCGGGGGCTCCGGACCAACACCCTTACCGCGCGGTGGGCCCACCGACCC